>CADEFG010000173.1 GCA_902826505.1 uncultured Acidobacteriota bacterium | reverse complement strand
CGAATTTGCGCGGCTTTCGTCAACTTCGCCTTGCAAATTCGGCGTCTCGTTGTAAATAAGTTTCCAGCCGCCGCCGGTAATTCCGCCGAGCGGTGCACGCGTCTGCGCTTTGTAAACCCGCTCGATAAAAAAGCTCTGCCAATCAAACGGCACGACTTCATTGAGCGTGCGGACGATTTCGCCCAGATCGTAGGTTTTAACGGTCGCTCCGGAATTTTGTCCGCCGTGAAATTTCCGCAAAAAATCGTCGAGCGTTGATTTGCCCTGACTTTTTTCGCGAATCAAAACGTCCGCTTCGAGCCAAACAAGCGCGCCTTCGTCATAATAATCAACGCGGCGGCGTTCGTTCATCCATGCCCGCGAGCTCGGGTACGTAAACTGCACGGCGCGCGCCGTATCGACGAGCGGTCGCCAGCGTCTGCCGGTTTGATAATCCATCTGCGCGGCGGTATCGGCAACCGATTCGCGAAACATTTCTTCCGTCCAGAGACCGCTTCGCGCCGGGAGAACTCTGCCCAAATACTGCGTCAAACCTTCGTAAACCCAAAGCAGTTCGCCGTGCATCGGTTGCTCGAAATCGGGCGTCGTCAATTTGTCGGGACGGCGGTATTTGCCGTTCCACGAATGGACGAATTCGTGCCCGAGCAGATCGCCGAGCCCGAGCAGCTCGTTGGCATCGCTCAAAGCTTTTTCGCCGACACCGTCTTCACTCGATTCGTGATGCTCCAAACCTTCGCTGCCGCCGTTGTCGCTCAAGGTCAGCAGAAATTTGTAAGAATTATAATGCCGCGCGCCGAACATCAGATTCGCCTGTGTGATCAAATTCTTCCAACCCTGAAGCGTTTCGGGTTTATATTTCAAGGCTTCGGCGTTTTCGGCGGCAATGTCCATTTCGGTCGGCGCGCCGTCATTGATAAGCGGAATTTTGGCGAAATATTTGCCTATGATCGCGGGCGAATCAATAAACGCCGTTAAGTTGACGGGTTTGAAATCGACCGTATTTTTTCCCTCGGCGGCAACCGGCAAAGCCGTCGCGTATTTCCAATCGTCCGGCAGCTTGAGCGAAGCCGTCACCTGTATGTCGTCGCTTTTCGCGCCGCGCGGGTAGAGAATCAACCGGTTCCATTTGATGCGCGCCAGATTCGCGCTCGCGATCGTGCCCGATTCCGCGACGTAGTCAAAAGTAACTTCCAACTGCTTCACGCCTTCGGGAACGGTTAATTTAAAGGCGAACATTTCAACATCGTCGCGCTGCCAGGTCACTGGTTTACCGTCCGCCGTGATAAAGAGATTGACCATATCGTTGAGCGTGCCGGTCGGCGCGTGTTCGCCCGGAATCCATTTCGGGTAGAAAAGCGCGAAGTTTCCGGCGGCAACGGGCATCGTTTGTTTGACGCGCAGAATATTTTTCGCCGCTTCGCCCGCATCGAGATTCAATTTTATACTGTTCGATTGAGCGATCGCCGCCGAAACGTAAAGCGCCGGCAAAACCAGAAACAATACGAGTTTGCGTTGAAATATTTGTCCGAGTATTTTCATAAATGCAGCAGCAATTAAAAATATTGTTTTCAGATGATAGCAAAAAGGCAAAAATCAGTATAGCGAACGGTAGTGAGCATTTGTTCAACCTAAAATTATCAGTAAAAAGGTGTTCGCTATCGCTTATTATACTGATTTTTTATCAAAAACCTTGCTCCGTCGCTTGCGTAAAATAAAAATAGTTTTAAGCTTTATACTAAATCCATTTTTTCAGATTTCTAAAATCTGATTTTTCCCGCTAAATCATTTATTTTTTTCTAATTTTAACGGACTAAAATACGGCTATCGATGAACAAAAAACTTATTTCGACTATCGCGTTTTTAATAATCGCTTGCACGACAAGCGTTTTTGCACAACCAGGCAAGGTTTTGACGGCTGAGGACTATGCCCGCGCCGAAAAGATGCTCGGTTATAACACCAATTTGCTCGTTGACCGCGGCGCGGTGCGCCCGACCTTTCTGCCCGACGGCAGATTTTGGTATCGCGCGCTGACCCCGACGGGCAGCGAATTCGTCCTCGTCAATCCGGCTGACGGTTCACGCACCGTCGGCGACAGTTTGGCAAAATTCAACATTACATCGCCGGCAACGCCGACCGGACAAAGAAACTTTCTCGAATCTGTTTCGCCCGACGGCAAAAAAGCGGCGTTTATCAAAAATTGGAATCTCTGGGTACGCGACATTGCCTCGGGCAAAGAAACGCAATTGACGACCGACGGCGTCAAGGATTTCGGCTACGCGACCGACAATGCGGGCTGGAAACATAGTGAACGCGCAATTTTGCTCTGGTCGCCCGATTCCAAAAAGATCGCGACCTATCAGCAAGATCAGCGCAACGTCAGCGATATGTATCTCGTTTCGACCAATGTCGGTGCGCCAAAACTCGATGCGTGGAAATATCCCTTGCCGCAGGACAAGGAAATTATCAAGATTCACCGCGTCATTATCGAAGTTGACACGCCGAAAGTCATCCGTTTGAAATCAGCGCCCGACGACCGGCGCGGAACGCTTTGCGACGATATTGCGTGTTCGGGCGCGTTTGACGACAACGAATGGAACGCCGACGCCACCAAGCTCGCGTTCGTCTCGAGCTCGCGCGACCATAAATCAGCCAAACTCCGCGTTGCCGATGCCGCGACCGGCGACGTCAGCGAGGTCATGGAAGAAAAGGTCGCGACGCAGTACGAATCCGGTCAAGGCGAGATCAACTGGCGCTATCTGCCGGAATCGAACGAGTTTATATGGTATTCCGAACGCGACGATTGGGGACATCTCTATCTTTACGACGCAAACGGAAAACTCAAAAATCAAATCACGAAGGGCAATTTCGTCGTCACTCAATTAATCAAAGTTGACCCGCAAAACCGCGTTCTGTATTTTAACGCGAACGGACGCGAAGCGGGACGCGACCCTTATTTCAGCCATTTTTACAGCATCGGCTTTGACGGCAATAATTTGAAATTGCTGACGCCCGAAGACGGCAATCATCAAATCGCGCTTTCGCCCGACGGCAAATATTTTGTCGATAATTTCTCAAAACCCGATGTTCCGACCGTCGCCGTTTTGCGTGATCTGACGGGCAAGTTGGTCGCGAACCTCGAAAAAACCGACATTTCGCGCCTTTTGGCGACCGGCTGGAAACCGCCGACACCGATCACGGTCAAATCGCGCGACGCGAAATGGGATCTTTACGGTTTGATGTTCACACCGACGAATCTCGATGCGAAGAAAAAATATCCGGTCATCAATTACATCTATCCCGGACCGCAGGGCGGCGGCGTCGGCACCAGAAATTTCGGTACGGCGCGCAGCGACCATCAAGCCCTTGCCGAATTAGGCTTCGTCGTCGTCATCATTGACGGAACCTGCAATCCCGACCGCTCGAAATCGTTCCACGACGTTTGCTACGGCAATATGGCGGACAACACGCTCGAAGATCAGATCAGCGGAATCAAACAATTAGCCGCGAAATATCCGTATCTCGACCTCGATAAAGTCGGTGTTTGGGGACATTCGGGCGGCGGCTTTGCGACGGCGGCGGCGATGTTTCGTTTTCCCGATTTCTACAAGGTCGGCATCTCGGAATCGGGCAACCACGACAACCGCAACTACGAAGACGATTGGGGCGAACGCTATATCGGTTTGATGGTCGGCGATAATTACGATAAACAAGCCAACCAGAACTTTGCCAAAAACCTGAAGGGGAAATTGATGCTCGCGCACGGCGGGGTCGATGACAATGTGCCGCCGTATAACACGTATCTGGTCGTTGATGCGCTCGTCAAAGCGAACAAAGACTTCGATTTGATCATTTTCCCGAACGCCCGGCACGGTTACGGCGCGGCAAGTTTCTATATGATGCGCCGCCGTTGGGATTATTTCGTCAAAAACCTTCTGAACGCCGAACCGCCGAAGGAATATGAACTAAAACCGAAAACAGATCCGCGAATGGCACCAATGCCAAGATAAGAAATTTGCCCGCGAATAAACGCGAAAAGACGCGCAAAAGAATTAAAAACATTTTTCTTTTCGTGTCTTTTCGTGTCTTTCGCAGGCAAAAAATGTTTTTTGTAATTTGTTAGCCGATTTTTTTCAACTGCGCGTTGTGCCAACGGCTTAGTAAAAGCAGCGCGGCAATCGAAGCAATCAAACAGGCGAACAAATCGGTTTGCGTGTCCCAGAAATAACCTTGCGTTCCTAAAAAACCCTCGGCTTTTTCGCCGTTCACAGCGGCGACGAGCCATTCAAATATTTCATAGAGCGGGGCGAACGCGAGCGGGACGGCAACCGATAGAAAAAAAAGATAGACGTTTCCGTTTACCGCTTCGCGGCGGATAAAAACCTCGCGCGCGATGAGTGCCGGCGTCACTCCTTGAATCACGTGTCCGAGCTTGTCGTAATTGTTGCGCGTCCAGCCGAAAAGTTCCTTGAAATATTCAAACACAGGCATCTGCGCGTAAGTATATTTCCCGCCGACCATCAAAATGACGCATTGAATCCAGACGAGAATATAAACCAGATTCGTAAACTGAAAGCGCGGGTAAGTATAAAGCAGAATCGCGACGCCGAGAATCGCCGGAATGACTTCCAAAATCCACGTAAACCGGTCGCGCGGCGCATAACCCGACCACGCGAAAACACACGCCAAACTGATAAGCAGAAAAAGATGAAAATTGCCGCCCGACTTTTTTATCATACTAAGCTCCGTGAAGTTTATTATTAGCGGATTGAGACAAGTTTTGCGGCGTGGTTGTGAGAGTTTTTGTAAGTGTCGGACTGCGGGCGCGGGAACTTGCCTGTGCTCCCGGCTATTTATTATCGAACAGCTTTTTCCAATTGCTGCCGCCGCCGTTTGACGTCGCCTTCGATTTCAACTTTCGCCGTAAAAGTTCCGACCGTATAGATTTTATTACCAATGCGAAAGCCTTCGCGCAAAATGATCGGCACGGCAAAATCGGATTTATCATTCTCGTTTGGCGGCAGCTCGTGAATGCGCGGCAGACGTTTCGCGGCGTCCGCTTCCGTTTCGTAAATTTCCTGTTGAAACAAAAACTTGTAAAAAAGCCGGTCGCGGGTGCGGCATTTGGCGATAAAACTGATCTTACTCCGCAAATTAAATTGCTCCGTCTGCCATTTGACGGTTTCTTCCGGCGACATCGATTCCGGCGACGGTTCCGTTTGCTCGAAAATCCGGCAGCCGATCGCAACGATTTGTTTCCTGAAGGCTTCGACTTCGCCCGCTTCGGGTATCGGCATCGAAACGTTTTTATTTGATGAGGCGGAATTTATATTTCCTTTATTTATCTGCGCTTCATTAACCATCGCACACGCGCTAAAACCCGAAATCAACGCGCCGCCGAGCAAAAATTTACCGAGAAAATAAGTTTTCATTGCGACTACTCCTGATATTTTGCCAAACGCCGCGCGGCTTCGATGATTTCCGCCCGACCCGGCAAATAATAATCTTCCATCGGCGGCGTAAATGACACGAACGCGGCGCTTCGAAGCAACGCGGACGACCGATTCGAACGCTTCTTCAAAACCTTCGGTCAACTCAAACGTCCCGCCACGCTGTCTTCGCCGATCACGAAAACCGGTGGCGTCGCACGCCATTCCCTCGTAAATTCACTTGCCCAATCGCGTCGATCAACGTCGCGCCTTTCGCTTCCTATTTTACTGTTGTTGCCATTGAATTATTTTAGTTTTCGCCAAATTTCGACCGGTAAATAACCTTTTCTCGAAACATAATCGGTTGATTTTTCTGCTAAATGACACGATTGACAATTTTCCAGTTTTCCGCGCGCCGTTGTTTCGGTTCCCGCACCGTTAAAAGTCAAAAACTCCCAATCGCCGACCATTGGATTGTAGTTCTTCTCACGTTTTATCATGACGGTCAAAAGTTCCGGTTCCGTGCTTTCGGCAGTTGTCAGCTTTTCCTTGACAATAACGGTTCCGACCGGGAATTTTGGGAGTTTTTTGGTCATCATCGCATCTTTACCGATAGCATTTACATAAACAGTAATAAACTTATCGTTGTGTGGATTTTTTGCGTCCCGCTCTATTTGTGCCTGAGTCGGTCGCGCACATAGCGCGCTCAGTCGAGATTCGACCCTCTCGGGAGTTTGATTAACCTTTGTCCAATCTTTGTAACCGGCGATCTCGCGTGTCGCGTCAAGGACATTCTCAGGCGTTTTGAGCGGATTTAATGTCTGTGTTTCAGATTTCCGGGTAAAGAAAAAAGCAGTCAAACCGATTCCCAGAACAATCGCGACAACAATAACTTTGACGATATTTCTCATAATATTTCTCCGCGTGCTGAAAAGATGCGAGGGAATAATTATTTGTTGCCTTCGTCCAATTCTTTTGTTTCCGCTTCGCTGTCGTCGAAAAGAACGCTGACGGGCGTGTGTGCGGGCGGCAGAGATTCGCGGTGTTCGGTCAGATCTTTTTGAATTTTCGCGACGGCTTCCTGGGCGCGTTCGAAATCGTCGCGGACGAGCTTTAAGGTGATCTTGCCGTCCTTGCTCGGCAGTTCGCTGAGCAGCGTAAAGTTTTTCAGACGAATCTCGATCTTTGCAAAAAACCGGAAAAAACCTTTGCGGAATTTGACGTCGAGAATTTCGGCAAGCGGCAGACGGATTTCCTTGACGCCGCTTTTGATCAGCCCGAAAAGCTTCGATTCAAACTCCAAAACAACTCCGGCGGACGAAAATTTACTCATTCCGTCAATCTGCGACAGACCGGTTTCGGTTTTGAATGGAATGCTGATAAAAGTTGTCATTTTGGTTTTTGGTTTTTGGTTTTTGGTCTTCGGTTTTTTAAAGACCAAAGACCAAAAACCAAAAACCGCTTTATCAAACTAAAAACTGCCCGACGGATTTAGAATATCCATTTTCTTGCGGCAGCGGTCAATGCCCTCTTTATATTTATCGAGCTTGGTGCTGTCCAGGGTGACGATCGCCGCCTGCTGGTAATATTCGATCGCCTTCTGCAAATTGCCGGTCATTTCATACATGATTGCATATTCGTTGGCGATCGTGTCTTTGGCGATCCCCGGAATCTGGGCGGTGCGGTCGAGATGCGCTTTCAGTTCGTCAAAACGTCCCTGATTCGACAAAAAGTAGGCGTAATTCAAATACGGCGCGGTGTAATAAGGCGAATATTGGATCGCCGCTTTATAATATTCTTCGGCGCGCGCCATATTTTTATACTTCGTTTCGTAAACCCAGCCGAGGTGATTGTAGGCTTTGCCGAAACGCGGATTTCGTTTCAGAATCTGCGAGAGTTTATCGACCGCATCGATGATCACACCGTCATTTAAGAGCCGGTCGGCTTGCGCGAAAAGCTCTTCGCATTCCATCTCGGTTCGGTCAGGAACTAAATTATTTACTTGATTTTGATTATTAAAATTGTCTTGTCCGTTAAAATCCATAATTTTTACTCCTCTATTTCTTTAAGTCTTCGGCACGCGTTTCGCTTCCGTCTTCCTGTTTTTTCTCCTCCGTTTTCGCCTCTTTTTCTCTGATGCTGATGTAATTAAAAGCCGTCAGCGAAAACGCGACCAGCGCGATCGCCGCCCCGTAATAAAGCGTATCAATCGCGTTTTCGTAATTCAAAATCTTCTGCACGAATTTGACCGCCATCACCGGAATAATGACAAATGTAAACTTTGCTTTGAGTTCGGTCAAATCCTTGACGAGCATCCAATCGGGAACCGCCAGACCGCTGATAAAAAGTTCGTATAAACTGATCGCGACGACGATCAGAGCCGTCGCCACCAGAAAACAATCGAGCGCTTCGAATAATGTATAAAGCGTCGGTTCGGATTCTTCGAATTTCGTAAATGCCGTCTGAACGACCTTGACGGTTTTGACCGCGCCGAGAAAAAGCGCGGCAATCGCGCCGACAAGCATTCCGAAAACGCTCACGATCGGCAAATATCTCGACTTTTCGATCAGCCATTTCATAATCTATAAAGGGAAAAAGTGGAAAAGGAAAAAGCGTAAAAGTTTTTATTAATTTGCGACTGACAATTTTTCGCGATTTTCTCGATTTTCACTTTTCACCATTTTCACCATTTTCACTTTTCACACTTTTCCCTTTTCAAAACCTTGCTCCGGAATCAGCGAAATAAAACTGCTCGCGCCTCGGTGAAGTATTATTCCTGCAGCCTAAAGCTTTTTTGACAGACAGAGTTACGAAAAATCAAATTTATCACAATCGTCAAAACTTGTCATAGATTAATTCTAAACGGTATTTTATAATTAGCACAGCAAATGAAACAGACCGTCCCAAATAGCGCTCCGGTGAAATCTCTCGGCAGTTTTGCTTCCGATCAATTTAGTGCGGCTTTATCGGATTACAATTTCGGTTTGCGTCAAAATTGGCACAAACACGAAGATTTCATACTGGCGATGGTTTTGAAAGGTTTTGTCCGCGAACAGGTCGGCAGTCAGGATGAGCTCGTCAAACCGTTTGCCGTCGGAGTAAAATCGCCGGATGTCAGCCACACCGATCATTTTTGGGAAAAAGGCGTGCGGGTGATCCGAATTTCGCTTGCTCCGTCCTTAATTTCAGAACTAAATAACCAAGCGCTGATCGAAAACGGCTGGAATTGGACGTT
>CADEFG010000172.1 GCA_902826505.1 uncultured Acidobacteriota bacterium | reverse complement strand
TGAGTTCGAAGACCAAAAACCAAAGACCAAAAACCAAAAACCAAAAAATGGCAAATAATGCAGGCATCATCGGAATGGGGCACGCTTATCCCGAAGGCATTTTGACAAATGCCGATCTGGAAAAGATCGTCGAAACCAGCGATGAATGGATAACTACGCGCACGGGTATCAAACAACGCCACAAAGCCGCCGATAACGAATATACTTCGCAGTTCGGCACAAAGGCAGCCAAACAGGCACTGGAGCGCGCCGGACTAAAGGCGGAAGATATCGATATTATCGTCTGCGCGACGACGACGCCCGACCAGATCATGCCTTCGACCGGTGCTTTGATCCAAGCCCAGCTCGGCGCGGTCAACGCCGCCGGGATGGATGTTTTCGCGGCTTGTTCGGGCTTTCTGTATGGAATCACGATGGTCGAATCAATGATCCGCACCGGTCAGATTCGTTACGCATTGGTGATCGGCGCGGAAGTTTTAACGAAATACGTCGATTACACCGATCGCGGAACCTGCGTCATTTTCGGCGACGGCGCGGGCGCGGCGGTGCTTGGTCCGGTCGCCGAAGGCAAGGGCATCTTAGCGACGAAGATTCGTTCCGACGGGCGCTACGAAGAACAGCTCTATGCGCCGGGCGGCGGCACAAAACTCGGGACGACCCACGAAACGATCGATAATGGCGAACATTTCTTCAAGATGAAAGGCAACGAGCTTTTCAAGGTCGCCGTTCGTTCGATGGCGGACATCTCGGCGGAAATGCTTGAAAAAGCAGGCTACACGGTTGACGATGTCGATCTGGTCATACCGCATCAGGCGAACCAGAGAATTACCGACGCGGTTGCCTCGCGGCTGAAAGTTCCCGAAGAAAAGGTTTATTCAAATATCGCCTATCACGGCAACACGTCGTCGGCTTCGATTCCGATCGCGATGGATGAATGTATCGAATCGGGCAAGATCAAAGAGGGAAGCTTGGTTTTATTAACCGCATTCGGCGGCGGCGTCACCTGGGGCGGAACAATCATTCGATTTTAGATTTTGGATTTTGGATTTTGGATTGGTTCAGGTTGAGAATCTTAACGAACCAAAATCTGAAAGATATTTATTTAACATTTTTAAGAAATTAAGAAAATTTGAATTTTAATGAGCGAAGAATCCAAAACCCAAAATCCAAAACCCAAAATCGCCTATATTTTTCCGGGGCAAGGCTCGCAAGCGGTCGGGATGGGCAAAGATCTGTTCGATAATTTTGCTCCGGCGCGCGAAGTTTTTGCGCAAGCCGACGCGGCGCTCGGTTTTGCGCTTTCCGAACTGTGTTTCAGCGGTACGGCGGAAGATCTGGCTTTGACCGCAAACACGCAGCCCGCGATCCTGACCGTTTCGGTTGCCGCCTTTCGCGCAATGGAAGCCGAAGGTTTTCCGCTGCCGGATTTTGTTGCCGGACATAGTTTGGGCGAATATTCGGCGCTCGTGGCGGCGGGTGCGCTTGATTTTGCGGATGCCGTGCGGACGGTCAGAAAACGCGGAACATATATGCAGGAAGCCGTGCCGGTCGGTGTCGGGGCGATGGCGGCGATTCTTGGTTTGCCGCTCGAAACCGTCGAGATTGCTTGCGACGAAGCGGCGGAAGGCGAAGTTTGTTCACCGGCGAACATCAATTCGCCGTCGCAGATCGTTATCGCGGGAAACGCCGAAGCGGTTGACCGGGCGATCGAATTATTAAAGACGCGCGGCGCGAAACGAGCAATCAAACTAAATGTTTCCGCGCCTTTTCATTGCGATCTGATGTTTCCGGCACAAGAAAAATTGACAAAGGATTTACAGGAAATTAACTTTAGTGATTTAAAATTCCCGATCATTGAAAATGTTTCCGCCGAATCGAATACGCAAGGCGAGCGCGTTCGCACGGCGTTGACCGAACAGGTTTCGTCGCCGGTTTGCTGGGCGCAGTCGGTCGAATATTTGCTCGCGGAAGAGGTCGCCACCTTTATTGAGATCGGTGCGGGAAAAGTTTTGTCGGGTTTGGTTCGCCAGATCAATCGAGAGGTTCGTTGTTTGAACGTCGAAAATGCAGAAAGTTTTAGAAATACATTACAATCTTTATAAAAAAACAAGAGGAGAAATTATGTCAGAAGTTCAAGATAAAATTAAACAGATCATCGTTGATGAGTTAGGTGTAGATGAAGCGGAAGTCACGGAAAATGCGCGTTTCATCGAAGATTTAGGCGCAGATTCATTGGATCTGGTCGAACTCGTGATGCGTTTCGAAGAGGAATTCGACATCGAAATCCCGGACGAAGACGCCGAAAAAATCCAGAGCGTCCGCGACGCCTACGCCTACGTCGAACAACACAAAGCCAGTTAATGAATAATGGATAATTGATAATTGATAATGTTTTGGGCATTAAAATTATCAATTATCCATTTTCAATTATCCATTATCAATTAATTTATGAAACGTCGTGTAGTAGTAACGGGACTTGGTTTGGTCACGCCGAACGGTCATGATGTGCCGACGACTTGGGAAGCCCTCAAGCGCGGCGAAAGCGGTGCGGATTATATCAAACGGTTCGACACGGAAAAATTTGACGTAAAATTCGCCTGCGAAGTCAAAGATTTCAACGCCGAGGATTATCTCGACAGAAAAGAAGCGCGGCGGATGGGCGCGTTTACGCATTTTGCGATCGTCGCGGCGGACGAAGCCGTCAAAAACAGCGGTTTGGTGATCGACGAAACGAACGCCGAAATGGTCGGAACTTATATCAGTTCGGGAATCGGCGATTTCTGGGCGATCGAACGCGAACACGAAAAGCTTCTTAATTCCGGTCCGGGCAGAGTTTCGCCGTTCTTTATCGTGTCGGCGATCGTCAATCTGGCGGCGGGCAACGTTTCGATCCGCCACGGCGCGAAAGGACCGAATTCGGCGACGGCGACGGCTTGCTCGGCAGGCGCGCACGCGATCGGCGACAGCTTTCGGCTGATCGAACGCGGCGATGCCGACGCGATGATCTGCGGCGGCGCGGAATCGGCAATTACGCCGATGTCGGTCGCGGGATTTGCTTCGATGAAAGCGCTATCGAAACGCAACGACGACCCGCAACACGCGTCGCGCCCGTTCGATGCCGGGCGCGACGGTTTTGTGATCGGCGAAGGCGCGGGAATTTTGATTCTCGAAGAATTGGAATTTGCCAAAGCGCGCGGCGCGAAGATCTACGCCGAGATCGTCGGTTACGGGATGAGCGGCGATGCTTTTCACGTGACGATGCCGGATGAAACCGGTTCGGGCGCGATTCGCGTCATGCAGAAAGCCTTGAAAGACGCGGGAATCACGCCCGAACAGATCGGTTATATCAACGCGCACGGAACTTCGACGCCGTATAACGACAAGTTTGAAACTTTGGCGATCAAACAGGTTTTCGGCGAACACGCCTACAAGCTCGCCGTCAGTTCAACAAAATCGATGACCGGACACGCGCTCGGCGCGGCGGGCGGGATCGAAGCGGTGATTTCGGTTAAATCTTTGACGGAAAATCAATTGATGCCGACGATCAATTACGAAAATCCCGACCCCGACTGCGATCTCGATTATATTCCGAACGAACCGCGCAACGCCGAGGTCGAATACGTTCTCTCGAACAGCTTCGGATTCGGCGGCACGAACGCCTGTTTGATCTTCAAGCGTTACGAAGAGTAATAAGCAAAAGCGTTTCAACAGCCCGGCGGTTGAAACGCTTTTATTTTAACCGGTGAATGAATCGCCATTCATTTCGAGTGGAAATAAAAACGGAATAGTTTTACAATCAATCCAGGAAAATTATGAAAACGATAAAATAATATACATTTTGGCAAGACGGCGAATTTTTTATCGGTTTTTCGAATGATTACTGTGTTTTTTATATTTTGCAACTTTTCGATCAAAGGATTTAGAAAGGTATCGGGTTTTTCCTTTGCGCCACCAGCGCCTTTGCGGGAAACAGCTGGTAAATTTCCCGCAAAGGCGCTGGTGGCGCAAAGTTTGAGTTATCACAAAATTTAAAAAACAGTGTAATGATTATCCCGATTAAGAAACTCAAGGTTATTCAAAAGAAGAGCTTTTGGATAATCTAAAAAGTTTGCTGATAGAGATTGAAACAGTCAAACACACTTTTATTTAATCTGAAATTTGAAATCTGAAATTTAAAATTTAAAATTAACATGAAAATTATCGTATTAATGAAACAAGTCGCCAACAAAGACGCGGTTTTGCGCGTGGCGGCGGATGAAAAATGGATCGACGATTCGACGATTTCTTATCAAACGAACGAATCTGATGGTTATGCGCTCGAAGAAGCCCTACGGATGAAGGAATCAAAAGGCGACGGCGAAGTGATCGTTTGCACGCTCGGCGCCCAGTCGGCGAAAACCGTCATCAAAGACGCGCTCGCGCGCGGCGCCGATCGCGCGATCCACATCATTGCCGATAACGTCAATCAGCTTTCGCCCTATCAGATCGCCAGTGCGATTGCCGACGCCATTCGCGAAGAAAACGCCGATCTGGTTTTCACCGGTTTGCAGTCGGACGACGCGAGCTACGGTCAAACGGGCGTGATTCTGGCGGAATTATTGGATATTCCGCACGCGACGATCGTGATCGAGGTCGATCGCGAAAGTTTGAGCGACAGTTTGCGCGTCAAACGCGAGCTCGAAAGCGGCTGGTATCAATGGTTCAAATATCAACTGCCCGCGCTGTTGACGATCCAATCCGGCATTTCGCAGATTCGCTACGCGAGCTTGAAAGGCATTATGGCGGCAAAAAAGAAAGAGATCAAAGACGTCGCGCCATCGATCGAAAGTCTCGCCGGCGCGCAGAAGATCGACAAGGTTTACCTGCCTTTGAAACTCAAACAAACACAGATGCTCGGCGGCGGTGACGCGCGAAAGGGCGCGGTCGAATTGGTCGAAAAATTAAAGACCGAAGTGCGGGTTCTCTAAATAGTTTCGGTTCATAATAAACTGAAAAACACCTGAAGTTTTTTCAGGTGTTTTTTTGTGTTTGTCAGGATTTTGCATAGTTTCTGTTTCATTTTCGAAAAAATACCTTTATACTTTTCTTCATAAAGAGAGCATTGTTAGTTTGTAAAGTAATTGAGGCTTTGTTGAATTTTGATCGAGAAGATCAATATCATAATGCAAAGAAATCGATGTGTTTTCTAACAAACCAACATCATCCGTGCTCTCTATAAATTTCCAAGCGAAACCTAAAATATATTCCACGCCGTTCTTTCAGGTTCGTGGATTTAACAACAACACGCACTTTCCAGGTGCAACTTTTCAGAGGAGGGGAAATGTATCATAAATTAAGTGAAAAAGAGATTTCTTTTAACTTTTGGGGGCGGCACTTTTCTTGGTGCCTGACGATTATTTGTTTGGTGACGTTAATGCTGTCGGGGACAGTTTTAGATGTCAAAGCCGCACCGGCAGCGATCATCTACGACAACGGCACAATCGGAAGCGGTCCGACATCGAAAAGCGGAGTCGCCGCGCCTGCCGGAACGCAGTGGAGCGAAGATCAAAATGATTTTGGCATCACCAATTATGCCAACACCAGCGCCGGAACTTCGTGTTCGGTAACGGCAACTGTATTTCGCTGCGCGGACGATTTTAATGTTCCGGTCGGACAGACCTGGACGATCAACCAAGTCATCGTTTTTGCATATCAAACTGGCTTTGCCGGTGTGACCAGCCCGATCACTGCCGCAACTTTGCGGATTTGGAACGGCAGACCGGGCGATGCGGCGAGCACGATCATCTTTGGCGATACGACGACCAACCGGCTTGCCAGTTCGACCAATTCCAATGTTTTCCGGATTTTCAATTCGATCGTCGGAGCCGGCGCGAACCCGCCGACGGCGCCCGCGACAAACCGGATCATCTGGCAAAACAATTTAACGGTTTCACCCGCGCTGGTCTTGACCGCCGGGAATTACTGGATCGACTGGAACACTCAGATCGGCGCGACCACCGCGCATTTTGCCCCGCAAACAACCGTCATCGGAACGCGCAGCACGCCGGGCGGCAATGCCCGTCAATTTACGACGCTCTGGCAGGATGTCGTGGATGCCGGACAAACTCCGACCGGTAATCCGGCACCGATTCCTTTGCCGCAGGAATTTCCGTTCAAGCTCGACGGCACGATCACGGGCGCACCGCTTGCCCCGCGTTCGCGTTCGATCGATTTTGACGGCGACAATAAAACAGATTTTTCGGTTGCGCGGTCGGCTTCGGCAGCCGGACAGACAACCTGGTGGACACAACTCAGCGGCGGCGGAACTTCGGCATCGGATTGGGGACTTGGCGTCGGCATTGCCGCCGGTGATAAAGCCACGCCCGCCGATTTCGACGGCGACGGCAAAACCGATCTCGCCGTTTGGCGCGCGGGTGCGCCGATGGTCGCTTCTTTTTATATCCTGAACAGTTCGAATAATACGGTGCGGGTCGAAGCCTTTGGACAGACCGGCGACGATGCGTCGATCGTCGGTGATTACGACGGCGACGGCAAAGCCGATCCGGCTGTTTACCGCGACGGCACGGGCGGCGGTCAAAGCACTTACTTTTACCGCGGTTCGTTAAGCAATCCGTCGGGCAACGTCACCTATGTTCCGTGGGGCGTGCAGGGCGATGTCGCGGTGCCGGGCGATTTCGACGGCGACGGCAGATTCGATTTCCATGCCGCCCGCAACGCTTCGGGACAGATGACCCATTATCAGTTGTTGACAACCGCCGGACAGCGCGTTTTCCCATTTGCGTTAAACACGGATAAATTCGTGACCGGAGATTTCGACGCGGACGGCAGAACCGATGTTGCCGCAGTCAGAACGAATGCGACAAATTTTGATTGGTATATTTTGAAAAGCTCGAATAACCAGTTCTTTGTCCAGAAGTTCGGAAACCCGGCGACCGATTATCTCGTGCCCGGCGATTATGACGGCGATAATAAGACCGATCTCGCCGTTTGGCGCAGCGGACAAGCCGCCGCTCAAACAGTTTTCCTGACGCGGAACACTTTTGCTTCGCCGCAGCAGGTGACCTGGGGACAATCCGCCGGATCGTTGACCGCGCCGGATTATCCGGTGGCTAATTTCGCGGTTAAATAAATTCGTTTTATTTAATTTGGAATCGAAAAGACCGAAACGCGGCGTTTGCCAAGTTTCGGTCTTTTTGTCATAATTTATCTTTTAATTCACCCCGCAAAATCGAAACAATATGAGTGATATTTTAGTTTTCATCGAACATAAAAACTGCGTTCTGAACAAAACTTCGCTGGAAGCGATCACCGGCGCGCAAAGCATCGGCAAGGATCTGGGATTAAAGGTTTCCGCCGTCATTCCGTGCGACAAGGATTGCGCTTTGGCGGAAACGATCGCCCAATACGATCTCAAAAAGGTGATCGTTGCCAAAAACGCGAAGCTCGACAAATATACGCCCGACGGTTACGCCGATGCGTGGACGGAAATCATCAAAAAAGAAGCTCCGAGCTATGTGATGATGGCGCATACTTATCAAGTGCGGGATTTCGCGCCGAAAGTGGCGGCACGACTCGGCAAAGAGGTCGTCGGCGATGTGATTCGCTACCGCATCGAAGGCGGCAAGATTTTTTTGACGCGCCGCATTTTTCTCGGCAAACTCGATGCCGACGTGTTGGTCGGCGGCGAAGCGCCGTATTTCGTGACGTTTCAATCGGGCGCCTTTCGCGGCGATAATGCCGAAAAGGGAAGCGCTGCGGTCGAGATCGTCGAAGTTAATGTCGGTGATATCCGGATGGAAGCCGAAGAACCTTTTCAGGAAGCGAAAGCGTCGGTCGATCTGTCGAAATCGGAAATCATCGTCGCGGTCGGTCGCGGTATCAAATCGCAGGAAAACATCGCGGTCGCCCAACAACTTGCCGATGCCTTGGGTGCCGACCTTGCCGCTTCGCGTCCGATCTGCGATGCCGATTGGCTGCCGATCGACCGGCAGATCGGTTCGTCGGGACAAACCGTCGCGCCGAAAGTTTATATTGCGCTCGGCATCAGCGGCGCGATCCAGCATATTGTCGGGATGAAAAACGCGGGCACGATCGTCGCCATCAACAAAGACGCGGAAGCGCCGATCTTCGATATTGCCGATTACGGCATTGTCGGCGATCTTTTCGAAGCCGTCCCGACGTTGGTTGAAGAGATCAAAAAGGCGAAAGCTTAAACCGATCGCAATGCTCAAAGCACGGATCACGAATCAAAGAAATTGTTTCTTTGATTCGTGATCCGTGCTTTTTTTTAACTTGCAAGTTTGAAAGAAACCGGCAAACAGCCAAACTTCAGGCAATCTCTTCGCGTAAATCGGTGATGATTTCGGGACAAATTGCACACGCTTCGGCGCCGCTTTGATAAAACCAGCGACATTCGGAACGAATCGAGCATTCGGGCAGCGCCGCGCTCTCGACATTGATGTCCACCGCTTCGGTGATCGAATCGATCACGCCGCAGCGTTTTCCCGTCCACTGTTTGCAGCCGCTTTGCACACATTGCCCGCCGAATCGAAAACGTTTTTCAGGCGTTCGACCGGCACGGGCAATCTGCACAAACTCTTCGGTCACGATGATCCGGTCGGCTGTAAAACCGACCCGACCGTCGCCGTTCACAACGCCAAGCAGAATCGTGCCTGCCTGACAATTATGACT
>CADEFG010000171.1 GCA_902826505.1 uncultured Acidobacteriota bacterium | reverse complement strand
AATCGTCAATCGTCAATTGGAAACCGTCAATCGTGAATTGTTAAGAAAAAACTCCCGGCAACATTCTCAAAAATTCGATCCATCGATTTACGATTTTCGATTCCCGAACGCACTGCTCCGTTATTTCGTTTTCGGACTAAGATACCCTTTGCGGTTTGATAGTTTGTATTTTTTGCCGCCGGTATTTTTGACGCTGACCTTTAGTTTGTGCCATTTGCCGTCCGCGCCGTCCGGGTAAAAACCGATCACATATTGATTTTCGACCTCGGCTAAAACCTTTTTGCAAATTCCGTAGAGCAGATAACGGTTTTGGACGGCGCGGTTAAAGGTTTGACCGCCGCTCGATTTGCTGATCTCGGCAAGCGCGGCAGTATTTAATTGCGACGATTCCAACGCGCCGAGCGTTTGTCTGCCCTGATTGCGGTAGATGTCGGCATAAGAATAAAGCCGCCGGTTGTCGCTTCCAAACGAGATCGAATAAACCGGCAGATTGACGCTGCGCAGATGATTGCGAAGTTCCTTCAAACTGTGATGACTCGCGTTGTCTTCGCCGTCGCTTAACACCAGCAAGACCTGTTTCGAGTTTCGCCGCGTGCGAATCTTTTCCGAAGCCGCGAAAATCGCATCGTAAAGCGAATTCGGCGTGGTTGGTTTGGCGTCCGAAAGATTCGCGTTGATCTGATCGGCGGTCGGAACAAAATCGGTTGTCAAGCTTCCCCGTTCGTTAAAAACCGTCACGAAAAAATTGTCCTTTTGTTGGAGATCTTTTGTAAATTGGCGGAGTGCATCGAGAACATTTTTCGTCCGTTCGTCGGTCGCCGTGTGCAGATCGTAAACGATGCCGAAGGAAACTGCCGATTCTTCCGCCGTAAAATTATCGATCGGCTGTTTGAGGCGGTTGTCCCAAATCTCGAAGTCTTCGCGTTTCAAACCCTTGACATAATTGCCGCTTTTGTCCGTGACGGCGACATTGACCGTGACGAGATTGGTTTCGACCCGAATCGTGTCGTCCTGTGCCAAAGAAAATACCGGAAACGCGGTTAAGAAAATGCCCGTTAAAAATATTGTTTTGATGAATTTCATTGTTTTTTTCTCGTTTCAAAATTTTTCCTTGCTGCTGTTTATTGAAACGCAGCCAAGAAAGATTTTGTTTCGCGTTGAATTATGAATTCGCATTAATTTGTGACCGAAGAAATCTAAGAACCATTTTGAAAACTCAAATCTTGTCGCCAACGGCGACCAACAGCCTAGGGTTCGGAAATCGGGAATCGAAAATCGGAAATTGTATAAAACCTTAAATCTTTAGGTGAACCGGACATTCTGCTTGCCGATTGCCGATTAACGATTGACGATTCCCGATTGACGATTTTCGATTCCCGCGCTTCGTGACGTTTTTGTGCAAAGCTGCGCCAAGTTGCCGGTCGCACAAAGTTTTTTGGCAAAACTTGTGATAATCTTTTTGTGCAGTTCCATTTCAAACAATTTCAGTCAAATTTATTCGGGAAATTTATGATTGCATCGATCTTTGTGTCTTTCTTTTTTCTTTTTCAAACGCCGACGATCACGACTCCGACACCCGCCGCGTCGCCGAAACCTTCGGAAACGCCGCAGGTTAAGGAAGAACCGCCCGTCGTCACCAAACATTCGATCACGGTCAAGGGCAAAGTCTTGAACTACACGGTGACGACCGGTTTGATGCCGCTCAAAAATGCGCAGTCGGGCGAAGTCGAAGCGCGGATTTTTTATATGGCTTACACGCTCGACAATGCGCCCGCGAAACGACCTTTGATGTTCTCGTTTAACGGCGGTCCGGGTTCGGCTTCGGTCTGGCTGCACATGGGCGCACTCGGACCGAAACGCGTCAAGATGCTCGACGACGGGCTGATGCCGCCGCCGCCGTATGAGATGGAAGATAATCAGCATACGTGGCTGACCGAGACCGACCTTGTTTTTATCGATCCGGTCGGAACCGGTTATTCACGCGCCGCGAAACCCGATCTGGCAAGCAAATTTTTCGGCGTCCAGGGCGACATCGAATCGGTCGGCGAATTTATCCGGCTCTACCTCGGACGCGCCGAACGCTGGTCGTCGCCCCTGTTTTTGGTCGGCGAAAGCTACGGCACGACGCGCGCGGCGGGTTTGTCGAACTTTCTTTTTGAAAAAGGCATCGGGTTGAACGGAATTTTGCTGGTCTCGACCGTTTTGAATTTTCAAACGATCCGGTTTGCCGACAATAACGATTTACCGCTCGTTTTGATCCTGCCGTCCTACGCGACGACCGCCTGGTATCACAAACGCCTTTCGCTGGAAATGCAGGCAAAAACCGTCAAACAGATCGCCGAGGAATCGGAAAATTTCGCGATCAACGAATATCTGCCCGCGCTTATGCGGATCGACAAAATTTCGGCGCCGGAACGGCAAACTCTCGCCGAAAATATCAGCAAATTTACGGGCTTGAGCCGCAGCTTTATCGAGCAGAACAATTTTCGGGTCGAGCTCGGCGAATTTATGAAGGAACTGCTGCGCGAGCGGCGCCGGACGATCGGCAGACTCGACAGCCGTTTTACCGGCATCGACCGCGACGCGGCGGGCGACAATGCCGACGGCGATTCGAGCATGAACGCGATTCGTCCGCCTTATACCGCCGTCTTTAACGATTATGTCCGGCGCGATCTGGGATTTAAATCCGATCTTGAATATTACATTTTGGGCGGCGGCGTCGGGCGCTGGAATTGGGGATCGGACAACGGTTACGCCGATACGAGCCAAAATTTGAAATCGGCGATGTCGAAAAATCCCTTTATGAAGGTTTTTGTCGCCAACGGCTATTACGATATGGCTACGCCTTTTTCGGCGACCGAATATACGGTTTCGGCAATGAATCTCGATCCGCAGCTTCGGAAAAATATTTCGTTCGCTTATTACGAAGCCGGACATATGATGTATATCGAAAAGGCTTCACTGCAAAAACTGAAAGACGACGCTTCCGATTTTATCCGCAGTTCGCTACAAAAATAATGGAGAAAATTTTACAAATGACAACCAATCTAAAACTGATAATATTCGTTTTGCTGATTTTGGGCAGCAGCGCGATACCGGGAGCCGCGCAGAAAAAAACCGTCCGCCAAACGCTCGTCCAAAAAATTCCCGATTATAAGATTTCCGATATCAAGATCACACCGTTCGATTCCTACAAAGGCGAATTTGAGGAAGCGCTCAAATCAGACGCCGCAGAACCGCGCTCCTTTTTCAACGATTATGCCTATTCGCTGCTGGTCGTGGTCGAGGTTTCGATCGAAAAAGGCGGTTACGAAGCCGGCAGAGCGGTGCAGATAAACGTCACCGAAGGAAAAAAGATCCTCAAGAACAAAACCGAACAAATGCCGCCGGTCGAAGACAACGGCAAATATTACGTTCCGGTCTGGCTTGACGCGGGAATGTGCGACAAAGTCACGATCACGGCAAAAATGGTCGGGCAAAAAACCGCTTCAACCCAAACGCGTTCGGTGCTTTTCCAGTGCGGCGAGTGAGATTTTTCGGGTAGATTGAAAACCAAGAAAACCGCGAAGTTGAAAATTTCTTTGCGGTTTTCTTGGTTTTGCAATTTCAAATTAATTACTGTGTTTTTTAAATTTCTTGATATTTTTCTTTGCGCCTTTGCGCCTTTGCGGGAAATAATTTGGTCATAAATGAATGATTTAATTTCCCGCCAAAACGCTAAGCCGCCAAGGAAAAAACTGGATGCCTTTCTAAATCCAATGATCGAAAAGTGGCAAAATTAAAAAAACACAGTATTAATTGTCCTTGTTGATCGTCGAATCGTCAAGAAAACCGTTTAGCTCATCGAGTTTCGCTTTCAGTTCGGCGAGCGTGGCTTTTTGTTTTCGCGACAAAGCCAAATATTTTGCGTCGTAAAACGAATTTCCCCCGACACTGAAATCACGCCCGTCGATATTTATTACAAACCCTGAATAAATTCCGTCGTAAATGCGGTCGCCTTTAACGGTTTTCAAGCCTGTTCCCGGCAAGCGTAGTTCTTTTATCAGGCTGCCGATCTCGCGGATCTTGAAATTCTCGATCTTTTCAAAAGTAATTCGTTTTTTGTTCTTCCGGTTCAGGTTGCCGCGTTGATCGAGCGTGTAGCTTTTGTTGATGCCCGCAAAACCGCCGCTTTGTGAAACCGTGATTTTCCAGGTTTTGATTCTTGCGATCTGCGCTTCGACGGTTGAAACACCGATCGTTAAAATTGTAAAAATAAATAAAATGCCGAATAATTTTGTTCGTTTCATAATAATTTCCCCTTGTGTTCGGTTGCCGTCGGCAACATCAAACGCACATTCTTCAGAACGAACGAAATTTTTCGGCTTGCAGATTTTTCAGAACGAAACCTCGACCGATTTTGTAAAATCGAGCCGCAAAACCGATTCCTGCTGAAATTGTTTTTTGTACGCGGCGCGAAGCTCTTCGACTTTTTGATTAACTGCTTTCCGCGCGGTTTTCGGGTAAAAAAGAATCAAAACTTTGCTTGCCTCGCGCACGATTTTACCGCTTGAATCTTTATATTGCCCGAAACCTTCCAAAACCGTAAAACCATCGGGAAAACGCGCGGTCACTTCCGTTTCGAGAAATTTGTTCCAATCGTCATCGGAAACCTTTCCGCCACCCTTTTTGTCAGTCCCGAAATAAAGCTCGGTTCGATAGAATTTATCGGCGAGAAAATTTTCCGAAGTTTGGAAGTTTGAATAACTTGCAAACGCCGGTTGGTTTGAAAAAAGAACCGCAAAACTCAATAGACAGATAATGAATATTTTTTGACGTTTCATCGTTTTGGAATCATTTTCTAAAAGAATCGCACGGTTTATTTTCTATCTTCGAGAGAAAAACCAAGCCGTGCCGGTAGCCGTAATAGACGCTTTTCATATTAACCTTGGAAATTTTGTCGTTCGGAGTATGCAGATAATCTTGCCATTGATCATTCAATCCGTGGAGGCTGATCGAAGCAATATCTCTTCTCTTGAACGAATCCGAATCGGAGCTCGCAAACTCTATTCCGGCTTTGGCGAAAGGTATTTTCATTTCGTCGGAAACTTCTTTTGCCAAATTTATCAATGAATCGGACGAAATATTACGTAACGCTTGAGGATAACTAAAACCGAAACTGTCAAAATTTACCATTGCACAATAATCCTTGCGTTTTTCTTTCGGAATTTCTTTTGCCATCGCTTCCGACCCGAGCAATCCCATTTCTTCTTTATCAAACGCCACAAAAATATAAGTTTTCTGCGTTGTAAGATTCTTTACAGTGCGGTAAAGATTGGCTAAAATGACAATTCCCGTCCAGTTGTCAATTGCTCCGCAGCCGGTCTCGGTTTTGTCATAATGTGCCCCGACAATGACGGTTTCTTCGGTCTTTCCTTTTTTTGTGACAACAACGTTTTCGATATCCTTTAAATTCGGTACAGTGATTTCGGACTCCGGCGCACCCATTTTAAGAAAAAGTTTTTTGACAGCTTCAAGCCTTTCCTTTCTCTTTTTACATGGTGCAAGTTCTATATCGGCTTTCAATTCTTCTTCGGTCGAAAGATTTATTTTTGATTGTTGAGCTGACGAATTTAAACACAAACATAAAACTGCAATAAAACTGAACCAAATTTTGAATTTCATAACTAATGTTTCGTGTTTCCCGATAAAAGATTGACGGCGTGCGGCAGAACCGGTTTGATAACGTCGAAACATTCCTGGACGCCTTTCGGCGAACCCGGCAGATTGACGATCAAAGTACCGTTGCGAATCCCGCAAACCGAGCGCGAAAGAATCGCTTTCGGGTTGATCTTCGACGTTTCAGCGCGCATCGCTTCCGCCAAACCCGGCGCTTCTTTTTCGATCACGGCGCGGGTCGCTTCGGGCGTGTTGTCGCGCGGCGCAAAACCGGTTCCGCCGGTCGTGATGATCAAATTGATGTCTTCGCGTTCGCTCAAAACGTAGAGCGTCTGCCGCAGTTCGTCAAAATCGTCGGAAACGATGATCTTTTCGTGAACTTCCGCGCCGATCGCTAAAAGCAGTCCGAGCAAGGTGACGCCCGAAACATCATCGTCTTCGTGGCGCGAATCGCTGACGGTGACGACGATCGCCCGTATTTTTGAATTATCCATATTAATTTTGCCCGCGAGATATGCAAAATACGCGAAAAAGAATTAATACTCTAGTCACCTAAGTTGCTTAACAAAATTCTTCTTTGCGTCTTTGCGGCTTTGCGGGAACCTTTTTTCGCAGTGTTGACAAGACTCAAAGTAATTATTTCCCGCAAAGCCGCAAAGGCGCAAAGTAAAACAAAAGTATCAAGAAATTTAGACTACAGACTATTCGGTTTTATGTTCGCGCCATTTCGCGGGCAGAATATTTCTAGCGTTGTTCGCCATTTTGCATAAAATCTTTGAGCCAGCACCGGTCCATCACGACCAGTAATCCGGCATCGGCGGCGCGTTTTGCCGCCGCTTTGTCGATCACGCCTTCCTGCAGCCAAACGGCTTTCGCCCCGATCTTGATCGCTTCGTCAACCGCTTTTCCGGCTTCGTCCGAGCGCCGAAAAATATCGACGAGATCGATTTTTTCCTTGACCGACGATAGGTCGGCAAAGGCTTTTTCGCCGAACACTTCGGTTTCGTTCGGATTGACGGCAATTACTTTGTAACCTTTTTTCTGCATAAAAGCCGCGACACCGTTTGACGGGCGAAATGGATTTGACGATAAACCGACGACGGCGATCGTCTTGCATTCTTCAAAAATTCGTTCGATGGTTTCTGTTTCGTTCATAAATTTACGCAACGGTGGATTCTATTTTTTCGATTTCCCGACGCCGATTCGTGTAAATGATACTCAAAATCACGCCGAAGACAACTAACAGCATTCCCGTCAATGATTCTAAACCCTGCGCTTCGCCAAAAACAAACCAGCCGATTGCCAAGCCGTAAAGCAAGCCCGAATAATTGACGATCGCGACGCTTGCCGCTTTTTCCTTCTGCAAAGCGTTGGTCAGAAAAATTTGCCCGATCTGCGAAGTGACGCCGATTAGTAAAAGATATAGCCAATCTGAGCCGGTCGGCATTTGAAAGTCGAAAAACATCAGAAAAAATCCGGCGATCAAACCGGTCAGTTGAAAATGCAGCACGACCGTCAAAGGATGTTCGCGTTCGCGCAAGCTGCGGACGAGATTGTAAGCCATGCCCGAACAAAACGCCGAGATGATACCGACGGCGAGATACAAAAACGAAACGCGCGTGTCGAATTGTTCGATAAACAACACGCCCGAAAAAGCGATCGCGTAAAAAAACCACTGCGGCAATCTGATTTTTTCCTTGAGCAGAAAGATCGCGATGATCGTCGTAAAGATCGGCGACAGATACTGGATCGTGACCGCCGAAGCGAGCGGAATTTTCTGCAGCGTGAGAAAGAAAAAATAAAGCGCGGTCGTTCCGAAAAGCCCGCGCAAAAGCAGAAGTTTGCGGTTTGCGCCGCGCCAATCGGCGTTGTCTTTTTTGAGCCCGATAAAACAGAAAGTGACGCCGAGCAGGCAGCGAAAAAAGACGACTTCCATGACCGGCAGATGCGAAACCTGTTTGACGCAAACATTCGCGAGCGAAAAGGCGAGCGTCGAAATAAACATCGAACGGACGCCTTCGCTCAGAAAACTTGAACTTGATCGGGCTGAATTTTGCAAAATACTTTTCCGAATAAACTGAAAATATACTATCATTCAAACGGTCTTTTTTTCACTTTTGCCTTTTTACTTTATCGAGATCAGACGGACGGCTCAAGCTTGCGGTTCGGACATTGAATTTATGCTAAAAAAAGTTCTGATTCTTTCGGCGGCGGTCGGCGCGGGACATTTGCGGGCGGCGGAAGCGCTCGAAAAATCTTTCAAACAGCTCGGCGCAGCGGAAGAGGTCAAAAATATTGATGTTCTCAATTATACGAACCCGCTTTTCCGGCGTCTTTACGGCAAAGCCTATCTCGATATGGTCAACACGATGCCCGAAGTTTTGGGATGGATGTATGATTCGCTCGACAAACCCTGGGAAAACGAACGCCGCCGTTTGGCGCTCGACCGTCTGAATACTTTGCCCTTGATCAATCTGCTCAAAATAGAAAAGCCCGATCTCGCGGTTTGCACGCATTTTCTGCCGTCGGAAATTATTTCGTGGCTCAAGGCGAAGGGAAAGGTCGATTTTCCGCAAACGATCGTCGTCACGGATTTCGACGACCACGCGATGTGGCTTTGTCATAATTACGAACAATATTTTGTCGCGCTCGACGAAACAAAGGTTCATCTTGCAAAGATCGGCATTCCGGCGGAAAAAATTACGGTCACCGGAATTCCGATCGACCCGCTTTTCGCCGAACAAAAAGACAAAACGGCGATGCGCGAAAAATTCGGTTTGGATCAAGACAAATTGACGATCCTGGTTTCGGCGGGCGGTTTCGGCGTCGGTAATATCGAACATCTTTTGCTCGCGCTTGCCGATCTCGAAACGCCCGCGCAAATCGTCGCGATCTGCGGGCGGAACGAGGATTTGAAAACAAAACTGGAAAAGCTGGCACGCGAAAAATTCAACAACGCGCGCGTGACCTTTAAACCGATCGGTTTTACGCGGGAAATGGACGAATATATGTCGGCGGCGGATCTGATCGTCGGCAAACCC
>CADEFG010000170.1:6565-8706 GCA_902826505.1 uncultured Acidobacteriota bacterium | reverse complement strand
AAGTCAAAACCGATGAGGTTCAGACGCAATCTTTGACCGAGACGGTCAAGGAAAAAGCCAAGGAAATGATGGCAAAGGCAACTGAATTAGCAAAAACGGTCAAAACGGAAATTGATAAAGCGCTCGAAAAAGTCGAAAAACAGAAAGAACTCGCCGAGCTTGCCCGCAATCCGAAAGTCGCGGCGATGCTCGACACGATCGCTTTTACCGAAGGAACGGGTTTGAATTACGGCAAGGTCGTCAACGGGACGGTCATCGGTCAGAACAAAAAGTCGATGGGCTTTGACCCGGCGCTGACCGCTGGCATGACGAATGTTTCGACGCTCGATATGTCGCAGCATCCGAACGTCAAGGTGCAGGTCAATCCGAGCATCGTTTCATCCGCCGCCGGACGTTATCAATTTTTGTCGGGTACGTGGAACAATTTAACGCAAAAGCTGGGTTTGCCGAATTTTCACGCGACGACGCAGGATCTCGCGGCAGTTCAATTGATGAAGGAACGCAAGATGATCCAGCCGCTGCTCGACGGCGATTTGCAAACCGCCGTCACGCGCGGCGCGAATGAATGGGCGAGCTTGCCGAAAGCCAACGGCAAAGGCGTTTACGCGGGGCAAAATGCGCGGTCATTCGAAGCGATCGAACGCGCCTACAACGGTTTTCTGAAAGACGCCGAATGGCGCGCGCAGGTTAACGATTTTAATTAAAACGAATTGACGCGGCGAATCATAAAAAATTGTTTGATACTTTTTCGGCGTTTAGACGATTACGTATTTTGCGAAGTAGCTGGGAAATTTTCAAAGCGCTATTCGTAAATTTGCCCGTATTCAACCAATTCAGCAAATTTTTCCCAGGAGAAATCCGTGATCTGAAAAACTTCGGAGTCGACGGATCGAACGTTTTCCGCCGAGTCGAGAATGATCACTTCCTCTTCCGTGTAACCGCCGTACATTCCGCGAACGGCGCATTCGAGATAGGTTAAAACATCGAAATTATACCAGCGCGAACCGCGCGGCGCGTCAATTCCGAAATAACGATGTTCATTTTCCAGTTCGCCGGATTCCGCCATTTCCCGCAAATCAACAATCTGCGCAAGGATTCGGCTTTCCCAGTATTCAAATCCTTTCTGCACCGCGCTGAATTTATAATTGAGCCAGGCGGAGCTGAAAACCGGCGCCGGATGCGTAAACGCCAAATCCAGCCAATTTGCCAATTCTTCGACCTGCGGCTTATTTTCGCTGAAGGACGACGCAACTGCCCAGAGTGATGTCAGATATTTTTCCAAAGTCGGGATCTTTTCTTTGGAATATTTTTTTTCAAAATTCCTGACAAGCAAATATAAATCGCGATTGGTCATTGGTAGATTTTTTCTTTTTTATCGGAGAAAAATCCTTTTCCCCGGTTTATCCGTTCAGCGCATAGCGCTGGATCGTGAAAAGCTGATTGATGCCTTTTTCGGCAAGGGTCAGCATTTCGTTCATTTGTTCGCGGCTGAAAGGTTCGCGCTCGGCAGTGCCTTGAATTTCGATGAATTTGCCCGAACCGGTGCAGACGATATTCATATCGACTTCGGCGGTCGAATCTTCGGCGTAGGCAAGATCTAAAACGGGTGTGCCTTCGACGATCCCGACGCTGACCGCCGCAACTTCCGAAAGCATCGGATTTTTCTTTAATTTACCCGAGATCAGCATTCCTTTGATTGCCAATGCGAGCGCGACGCATGCGCCCGTGATCGAAGCGCAGCGCGTTCCGCCGTCGGCTTGAAGAACGTCGCAGTCAACAATGATCTGGCGTTCGCCCAAAAGTTTCGTGTCAACGACGGCGCGTAAGCTGCGCCCGATCAGCCGCTGGATTTCCTGCGTTCTGCCCGCCGGTCGCAAAGTTTCGCGCTGGGTTCGCGTGTTGGTCGCGCGCGGCAGCATCGCATATTCAGCCGTCACCCAACCTATTCCCTTGTTTCTCAGAAAAGGCGGCACCCGTTCTTCGACCGTCGCCGCACAGATAACTTTTGTGTTGCCGACTTCGATCAACGCCGAACCTTCGGCGTAAGGTAAATAATTCGGCGTGATTTTTGTCTGGCGCAATTGATCGAGTGCGCGGCTGTCAATTCTTTGATAAGTCATAAATCGTGAATCGTGAATCGT
>CADEFG010000170.1:0-6465 GCA_902826505.1 uncultured Acidobacteriota bacterium | reverse complement strand
AATCGTAAATCGTAAATCGTGTTTTTCTATTGACAATTTACGATTTACCATTGACGAGTTGGTCAATTCCAAAAACTTCGATGGCTTCGAGTTTCGCGGGCGTCGCGCCCAGAAATCTGGACGCGACGCGGGCGAATCTTTCCGCCGCATCCGTGACATAAAAATGGTCGAGATCGTCGCAAAGCCGGCGTTCGCCCGTGATTTTCTGCGGATTTTCCAATTCCTTGAAATCAAGCAACTCGGCAACTTCATCGGCGCAAGCCTCGCCCGAATCAATGAGTGTAACATTTTCGCCGACGGTTTGCTGAATGACTTCGCGCAAAATCGGGTAATGCGTGCATCCGAGAACGAGCGCGTCGGGCTTGAATTCGATGATATTTTGGAGATATTTTTTGGCGATCGAAAGCGTTTCGGGTTCGCGCGTCCAATTTTCCTCCGCCAGCGAAACGAACAAAGGACACGCCGTTTGGAGGACTTCCGCCGTTTTCGACGCTTGCCGGATCGATGCGGCGTAAGCGTCGCTTTGAACGGTCGCCTCGGTTGCGATCACGGCGATTCGCGGATTTGCTTTATCTTTCGTCACCTCAACCGCTTTTCGCGCGCCGGGACCGATCACGCCGACGACATCGAGCCCGATCTTTTCGCGGATTTTCGGCAAAGCCAGCGCCGAAGCCGTGTTGCAGGCAACGACCAGCATTTTGATCCCGCGCGAAGAGAGAAACTGCGAATTTTCAATCGCATAGCGTTCGACGGTCGCTAAAGATTTTGTTCCGTAAGGCACGCGCGCCGTATCGCCGAGATAGACGAAATGCTCGTTCGGCAAACGATTATGAAGTGCACGGTAAACCGTCAGACCGCCGACACCGCTGTCGAAAATGCCGATCGGTAAATTTATCATTGCCTCGTTTGTTGCGGTAACTTTATTCATTAAACAAAAAAGGAAAGAATAGTTTCAGATTTTGAGAAAGTCAAAACGCCGAAATAAGAAGTCGGATTTCCCATCGAACGGCTCTTTCCCGATCAGCTTAAAATTGTAGTTTCAAAATGTAAATAATTAAATTCAAATAAGATAATTTATTTTATCGGGCGCAGAAAAATTTTGGCGGTAAACTTTTTCAACCATCCCCAATTGTTAAAAAAGCGGCGAAACTTGATTTTTTCTTTCCAAAAGCCATAATATAACCCAAGTTGCCTCAATTATTTTTTAATTAGCGGCGTAAAGACTGAGTTACATTCCTAACTCCTACTAATATGCTCTTAAATGTGAAAAAAATTAAGTATTGACTTTTCATGAGCCGTCTTTTAATTAAAGGCGAAAATGAGTAGGGGAAACCTTGCCTACAAAGGGAGGAACCTAGATTGAAACAAACTGACGCACATACAGTTCTGGTTGTAAATGATAATAGTGACCAGCTTGATTTGACTCAATATATATTGGAACAAGCCGGTTATAAAGTCCTGCGAGCCGAAAACGGCGTCAAGGGATTGGAAATCGCATCCGAAAAATCTCCCGATTTAATCATCAGCGATGTCATCATGCCGGTGATGAACGGTATCGAAATGTGCCGTCAGATCAGAGCCGTCGCCCATTTACACCGGGTTCCCGTGCTGCTTTTGAGCGCTCTTCGCGTTGACAGCGAAAGCGCGGTCGAAGGTTTTCGCGCCGGTGCCGACGATTATCTGGAAGTTCCGTTTGAACAAGCAAGATTTATTGCCAAAGTGCAGCGGCTTTTTGAGCGGAAACGCGACGAAGAAGCTCATATCCAGCTTATCAAAACGCAAAATGCGCTTCGCGAGTCGCGGACGGAACTCGCCTATATCAAGTTTGCCTTGGATGAATCAACGATCGTTGTGATCACCGATGCCAAAGGACGCATTACCTATCTTAACCAAAATCTCTGCGAAATCTCGAAATATTCCCGCGAAGAATTACTCGGACAAGATTACCGCGTAATCAAAAGCGGTTATCATCCGAAAAAGTTCTTCGCCGAGCTTTGGAGTACGATCAGCGGCGGCAATGTTTGGAAGGGCGAAATGAAAAATCGCGCCAAGGACGGCGCTTATTTTTGGATCGAAACAACTATCGTGCCGGTTTTTGACGACGACCAAACGCCTCAAAAATATATCGCCATCAGCCACGACATCACCGAAAGCAAAGAAGCCGAAGAATTATTGCAGCTGAGCGAAACTTACTATCGCGCGCTGATCGAGAACGCTTCGGATCTGATCTCGATCCTTGATACGAAAGGAAAAATGCGTTATCAAAGCCCGTCGATCAAACGCATTCTCGGATATGAACCAAAAGAATTGGTCGGCGATATTACTTTTGAATTCCTGCATCCGGACGACCTCGAAAAAGCCCAAAACGCGATCGGCGAAGTGCTTCGAAATCCTGCTCAAACGGTCGAAGTAGAAGTGCGTTTCCGCCATAAAAAAGGACATTGGCGGCATTTTGTCTGCACGCTCACGAATCTTCTCGATAATTTTGCGATCAAAGGAATAGTTTCCAACGCTTTTGACATCACCGAACGAGAATTTACCGAGGAAGCCTTGCGCGAATCGGAGGAACGCTATCGGATTCTATTTGACAACAATCCTCTGCCGATGTGGGTGATCGACATTGAAACGCTTGAATTTCTCGCCGTCAATGATGCGGCGATCAATCATTACGGGTATTCATACGAAGAATTTTTGGCAATGACCATTGCCGATATTCGTCCGCCCGAAGACGCGCCTGATCTGATAAAAAACCTATCGGATTCGACGGGCAAAATTTACGGGGCGAATTTATGGAAACATCTCAAAAAAGACGGCACGGTGATCGATGTGGAAATTACATCGCACGATCTTATGTTTGGCGGAAAACGTTCGCGGCTTTTTTTGATAAATGATGTGAGCGAACAAAAATGGGCTCAAGAAGCCTTGCGCCAGAGCGAGGAACAACTCAGACAATCGCAAAAGCTCGAATCGGTCGGACGACTGGCAGGCGGAATCGCGCACGATTTTAACAATATGCTGACCGCCATCAACGGCTACAGCGATCTGATCCTCAGGCGATTGCCGGCAGATGATCCGCTCAGACGGAATGTCGAAGAAATCAAAAAGGCGGGTGTCCGCTCGGCTGAACTGACGCACCAGCTTTTAGCCTTCAGCCGGCGGCAAATAATGCAGCCCAAAGTCTTGGATCTCAATAAAGTGATTTCCGAGACGATCATTATGCTGCGGCGTCTGATCGGCGAAGATATTCAGCTCATTGCCTCGTTAAGTCCGGATATCGGACTGATCGAAGCCGATCCGGGGCAATTGTCGCAGGTAATTTTAAATCTCGTTGTCAATTCGCGTGATGCCATGCCGCGCGGCGGTTCGATCGTCATCGAAACGGAAAGTGTTTGTATCGACGAACATTACGCCAATCATCATATCAGCGTCAAACCCGGCGATTATGTGATGCTCGCGGTCAGCGATACCGGAATCGGGATGGACGAGGAAACCAAACAACAAATCTTCGAGCCTTTCTTCACGACCAAGGAGATCGGTAAGGGAACCGGTTTGGGATTATCAACCGTTTACGGCATCATCAAACAATCGGGCGGGAATATCTGGGTTTACAGCGAAGCCGGCAAAGGCACGACCTTTAAAATTTATCTGCCGGGAATTACCGAAACAAAAAAAATACCGGAAAAAGTACCGGGCAAAACAAGTTTTCAAAAAGGTTCCGAAACGATTTTGCTGGTCGAAGACGAAGAAATCGTCCGGAAACTGAGCCGTGAAGTTCTCGAATTATGCGGTTATAAGGTCATCGAGGCGGAAAATGGCGTTGCCGCGCTTGAACTTTGCGAAAATTATGAAGGTCGGATCGATTTATTGATGACTGATGTCGTGATGCCGCAGATGGGCGGACGCGAACTGGCAGAAACCTTGTCGCAAATTTATCCGCAGATGCATGTGCTTTTCACCTCAGGTTATACGGATGATGCCGTCGTCCGGCACGGAATTATCGACATCGGAACGAATTTTATCCAAAAACCGTTTACTTTTGATTCGCTTGCCAAAAAAGTCAGAGAACTGATTGACGGGACTCCGGATTTGTAAAGGCGCGGCTTCTGAATTTAAGTCCGTCAATTCCAAGCGTGTTTTAGAACATACCTTTTTTTCGCTTGACCGCGTCGCGCACTTTGTTCAAACATTTTCTCAAATCATCTTCGAGTTTTTTTAGGTCATCATCTGCCTGATAGGTAATATCGGTTTCTTCTCTTCGTGAGCTAAATGCACTAAACCAATACTCCAAAGAAACTCTCTGCCGCGCAAATTTGTAAGTCCAGGTTCCCGAACGATATTTTCCCTGCGTGTGCGCCTCGATTTCAAATTCTTTAAATATAATTTTCGATTCCTGACCAATCCGGCTCAAGCATTCAATAACTTTCTGCAATGTTTCTTCCTGCGTTGCCATAACCCCTTTTTTAATATCCCTTGATGTTTTTGCTGAAAATGTTTGGCGGCGATTTTTTTTACACTGATCGCCGAAGATTGAAAACAAATGCCGCGCTAAACTGCCAAAAATAACTCTTACCGCTTTTTTGCCGCGACGCTCACCAAAGTGTCGAATAATCCCTTGATTTTACCGGTAAATTTAGCGGGTGTCCAAAAATCTTTTTGATGATTTTTGGACGCCGATTTATCGAACATTATGAAGTGTTTCAGAGGAGATGTCCAATAACTGTCCGGCAACCGGCGCCGAATTCGGATTTGCCACAGTTTGATCGGAAAGATACTGCATCAAAATGGATTTTGCTTATATTCAGGCAAGGATTAATAGAGAAATATGCCATAAATAATTTAAGTTGCCGGTTACAAATTTAATTCAAGCAGGCTTTAAATTTTTTTTTCACGATGACAAGTATCGAAACTTCTTTCAAAATATTCTTGTAATCTGCGTGTTTCATAATTTTCCCCCTCTAACTTTTGCTTAAATGAGCGTCGTGCAGATAAATTAGCTTTAGTCTGCGCGAAAATTATCACAAAATTGCGAATCTTGAATAAAAGGCGGTAAAAAAAAATAGAAAGTGAAAAAGTTCGTTCCATAAAAATGGTAGACTTTTTCACTTTTCTATTTTTCCACTTTTCTGCTTTTCTATTCTTCTTCGCCCTGGTCGTCGGCAACCCACGCGACAAACAGGCGAAGCCAATTTTCTTTTGATTCGACAATCTCGACGCCGATCCGCGAGGTTCCGTGAACAGCCGGCGCGACGCGCACGACCCGCGCCTTAACCTCGACCGGCACGCCGTCGGGACGATGCGAACGAAGATAAAGATTCTCGCCCGACGAAACTTTCTGGTTCAGATGAAAAAGCGTTCCCGTCGTTGAGATATCGTCGGTTTCGGTTGGTTCGCTCCACGCCGCGCCGTCATCCGAGCGTCCCGAAACGACAATCGGGAGGCGCAAAGCCATTCGTAGGGCGAAGCGTTTTTCCTCAAATTGAGGCGACATATTAGTTGCCATTACAAATCAAACACAGTGAATTAAGATACGTAAAACCCGAATAGTTTAACACGAAAAACATTAAAAGTTATAAACGATTTAAATTACTTTCTGCATCAGAAATAAATTCTTATCCTGGGGGAATTAGTTTTTGAGCCGGATTCGACTAACTTATCGTTTAAGTTATACTATAAGCAACAGTAAAAATGCTATATCCGAAAACAATTTTTTGAATATTTGTCATTAATGGAGATTTTATAATTTTTTATGCCAGCAACAGAAATCAAGAAAAAGATCGTGATCTTAGGTTCCGGTCCGGCAGGACTGACCGCCGCGATTTATGCCTCGCGGGCGCAGCTCGAACCGCTTGTCATTGACGGACCGCAGCCCGGCGGACAATTGACGATCACGACCGATGTAGAAAATTATCCGGGATTTGAAGGCGGTATTTTAGGACCCGAATTGATGAATCAGTTTCGGGCGCAAGCCGAACGGTTCGGAACCGAGATCATCAATGTCTGGATTGATAAAGTCGATCTCTCGCAGCGACCGTTCACGCTTTACGGCAAGGAAAGTCAGGACAGTGCGGAAGTGACAACTGTCATCAAAGCCGAAACGTTGATTATTTCAACGGGCGCGTCAGCCAAATGGCTCGGGATTCCGGGTGAAGAACCGGTGCCCGAAGGTTTGGGCGGGAACGGTGTTTCGGCGTGCGCGACATGCGACGGGTTTTTCTTTCGCAATCGCCCGCTGGTCGTCGTCGGCGGCGGCGATACGGCGATGGAAGAAGCGATGTTTTTAACGCGTTTTGCAACAAAAGTAACGCTTATTCATCGCAAAGATACGTTTCGTGCATCAAAGATCATGCAAGAGCGGGTTTTAGCAAGTGAGAAAATCGAAGTTCTCTGGAATACCGAGGTTAAAGAAATTCTCGGTTCGAAAGAAGCAGGCGTGACCGGGATCAGAATTTTTAACGACCAAACCGG
>CADEFG010000169.1:5285-8724 GCA_902826505.1 uncultured Acidobacteriota bacterium | reverse complement strand
CGATCGTCGGCAAATCCTTCGGGTTGACCCGAACCGTTAATTTTTCCTGTTGACGGGCATTTTGCAACGCCGTCGAAATGATGTCAACAATCGTTTTATCGTCTTTTTTTATCTCGCGCCCGACGATTTTTTCTGCCAGCCGGACAGCTAATCGAAGTAGATCTTTTTCGGTCTCGCGCCAAACTTTTTCACGGATTTCACGCGTTTCGATCAAATTTCGTTCAAACTCCGTCAGCGCGTTTTCGGTTCCGGTTTGATATGCCTCGGATTTCAGATTCTCGGCTTCGATCTGCGCTTCACGGCGAATTTCGGCGGCAAAATCTTCGGCTTCTTCCAAAATCCGCGAAGCCTGCAGCTGGGCGGACACGATCTGATTCTTGATGATCTTTTGTTTGACCGCAAAATTTGCGGGCAGCTTTTGCCCGTTTCCTTTTATTAAATTGCCCGAAGTTTGAATCTCTTGGCTCATTTTTTTTATAATTTTCCTGTTTGGCTGAATTTTGCCGCTAAACGCTCGATTATTTTTCGTCTTTTATCCAATCGTAATTTATCTTCATCGACTGCCAGTGAATATTTTTTTTCACTTAAATTGACCAGTCGCCGCCAGGTTTTGATGTCGCGGATCGAATGCTTTTGGGCAGCGTATTTTCGCTGTATTTCATCACGCTTGACGAAAGCCAACGCGAGCAATTTGAAACCGATCTTCTTAATTACTTTTTCCGGTTTCAGCTCGGCGTTCCAGCTTTTGCGCACCAGCGTGTCGGCTTGCGCGACCCAAAATGGTCTGATTTTTTCGAGCTCCGTAATATAACGGGCAATTTCCCGCGCATCGGCTTCCTCAAAACGATTCAAAAATGCCGCGAGTGTTTCCTTTGAACTGATCCCGCGACAGGCGATCGCGATTTCGCGCAAACCGAGATGGCGAACAAATTGTTCGAGCTGATCGACCGAAAATTTATCGAGCTCGTCCGGTTCGTAAATATCTTCGAGCGCGACGAAGTTTGATAAAAACTTCTGCCGGACGAGCGCGGTTATTTCGCTATTGATTTGCCTGCCATTTTGAGTAAAATCGGCTTTCGGATCAAACTTCAAATCAAGGTAAAGCGAGATCCGGCGGCTCAGATCCGGCGGTAGATTTCTTAAAATCAGGTTTTGAACGGATTTCGGTTCGTTGCCCAAAACCTTGACGATGTGCGAAGGATTTATATTTTCGTCAAGCCGCATCGCCCTGCCGCGCCGTCCGAGCTTGTCGAGCCAAACTGATTGCCAGCGGTCACAGTTTGCCGCCGGCAATTTATCAAGAAATTCGGCGCGTTTTTTTAGCGCTTCGAAGTCAGCGGCGTTTAAAGCGCTAAATGAATTTTCCGCCAATTCAAGAAACGTTTTATTTGTTTCACCGATTTTTTTCTCGAAAGCAAGTGCGAGAACCAGTAAAACATCGGTTTTTTCTGCTTGTGAAATCGTTTTCATTCGCTAATTTAACTCTAAACTAAGGAAGATTCTCGTCTTCGTCTTCATCAAAATCGTAATTTTCATCAAGCAAAACCGGCTCTTTTGAATTCTCTTTTTCGGCGGTTTCGACTTCTTCGATCTCTTCCGAAGGTTTATTGCGCCGTTTTTTCCGCAGCACGAAAACAATCGAAACAAACGCGAGAATCGTTCCAAAACCAATCCCTGAAACCAGTGCAATCCGCGTAAAATTATAAACGATCTTGTTTTCGGGAAGCGGTCTGAGCGGTTTGGCGGAAATTACGACACTGACGTTTTCAGGTTTTAAAGCGGGAACGCTGTTTGCCACAAGCCCCGAAATGTCTTCTTTCGTATATGGAAATGCCGCAGTTTTATAATTGATCACGACCGAAGCGGTTGATTGATACGGGTTGATCGCGAGCGAACGATCCTGCGGCGGAACAAAGTTGACGTTGACACAAGTGACACCGACCAGTTTTCTGAGCTGGGTTTCGATGTTCATCTTGGTCCGCCTGTCGGCGCGGGCTTTTTCAACCTCGATCGAAGTGATCACCGGTCCGCCTTCCGGTTCCGGCGCATCCGGCTGCCCGAGACAATGATCTTCCATCAGTTGAATCGCCGCCGCGACGGCTTCATCATCGCCGTTGACCAAAATCTCGAAGGCTTTTCGGTCGCCTTCGCCGACTTCATTTTTTTTCGCTCTGATCCCGTTTTCGCCAAGCACATTGATAATTTGGTTGGCTTCCGCTTCGACTTTGACGGTCTGCACCTTGCGCCCGCTGCAACCCGCAAAAATTAAAACGGTCAAGAGAAACAATAAAAACCATTTCGGTCTGAAAATTTCGGAAGTTTTTGTCATTATTTAATAACTTTCTATTAAAATTCTGCCCGGTTTAATTACTTAATTCTTCAATCGAAGCCGGCATCAATCCGTCGGGTAATTCGGCAAATTCGTTTTCAAAGTTTTCAAAACCGCTGCCGAGCCCGCCGCGCCGCATCGAAATTCTGCCGATCGGCTGAATATTCAATTCGGGCGTCAATTCCTGATAGGACAAAACGGCAAGATTTTGAAATTCGAGCTCGACCATTTTCCGCACAAAACGGCGCAGTTCCATATCCGTCACGATGACCGGTTGCTGGGCGGTCGGCGGTTGATCGGCGATCTCACGGCGAATCGCATCGAGAATATCGTGCGCAATCGTCGGATCGAGCGACAGGAACGAACCGGTCGAAGTGCGCCGGATCGCACCGCGAATCACGTCTTCGATCTCCGGATCGAGCAGATAAACAAACAAAGTATCGCTGCCGAGCGCGTAACGGAATGAAATATAACGACGCATCGCGGCGCGTATATGTTCGGTCAGCATAACCGGGTCTTTTTCGATTCTGCCCCATTCGCTCAGGGCGTCGAGGATTGATTTCGTATCGCGAATCGAAATTCCCTCCTGCACGAGCCTCTGCAAAACGTCGGTGAACTGATGAATCGTGATGACCTTTCCGACCGTTTCCTCGACGAGTTTCGGCATTCCGCGCGAAACAAAATCGAGATAACCCTGCGCTTCCTGAATTCCGATAAAATCGTGCGAATAACGCCGCATAATCCGCGAAAGATGTAAAAGGATCACGTCCGCCGGTTCCCAAACTTTGAGACCGGCGGTTTCGGCAATATGTCGTTGATCGGCAGGAATCCACGCGCCGGGGCGCAAATCCGCCGGATTATTGACGTTTTCGCCTTCGATGCCGAAAACGCGGATATTTTCCGCCGAATCATTGACATAAACACAATTCGGACGCAGCGAACCCGTTCCGACCGGAACTTCCTTGACGGCTATGTAATACTCGTTCGGTGTGATCGGCGCGTCGCCGCGGACCTAAAAAAACGGAACCATTACCCCCGAATCGTAATAAAGCGCATTTCAATGTTATCGTATGTCGCGACGCAGCCGGATCCCCTGAGCGGTATTTTTCT
>CADEFG010000169.1:0-5275 GCA_902826505.1 uncultured Acidobacteriota bacterium | reverse complement strand
GAGCTGACATACATAAGAGTAGACATACCCCCAAGTAGTTAATAGAACGCTGTTCGATGTTTTGTTATTTCGGCAGGAGACCGGTTACCATCCGCGGTATTTTTATCGACCAGATAAGTTAATTCCCGGCTTAAGACGACCGCCATCGGAACGGTAAAACTCATCTGAATTTCTTCGGAATCACTTGCCGGCTGCGAAAGATCAGGCAATTCGCCCGCCTCGATCATTTTCCGCTGACGACGATGCAAAAAATAACCGATGCCCGCCGCGCCGATCCCAACCGGAGCAAACAATAAATTTAGAGGAGTCAGCAAAAGAACGATCCCGCCGGCAATAAAAAGCGGTTTCGGCGAAGTAAAGATCTGCGCCAGAATGTCGGTTCCAATATTTGAAGCCTCGTCGTGGGAAGAAACTCTGGTTACGACGATTCCGGCTGAAAGTGTAATCAGCAGCGAAGAAATAATCGCCGCGAGACCGTCGCCGAAGGTCGCAATCGTGTAATCGTGCGCCGCTTCGCCGAACGTCAGTTTTCGTACGATGACGCCGGTCGCAAGTCCGGCGACGATATTGACGAGCGCAATAATGATCGTGCAAATCGCGTCGCCCTTGACAAATTTCATTGCCCCGTCCATCGCGCCGTGAAGTTGCGATTCTTTGCCGAGTTCGATGCGCATCATCCGCGCCTGTTCCTGCGTGATCAATCCGGAACGCAAATCCGCGTCAATCGCCATCTGCTTTCCGGGCATCGCATCGAGTGTAAATCGCGCGGCAACCTCGGCAACTCGCTCGGAACCTTTGCTGACCACCAGAAATTGCACGACCAGTATGATAATAAAAAGCACCGCCCCGGTGATTAAACTCCCCTCGGCGGTAACTTCCCCAAGCGCTCTGACGACCGATCCGGGATTCCCTTCGGATAAAATATTACGGGTTACGGAAACGCTCAGGGTCAGCCGAAAAATCGTCGTCAACAGTAAAATTGTCGGGTAAGCCGTTAATTGAACGGGAGAATTGATAAAAAGTGATGTCACCAGAATCGTGATCGAAAGCGCCAGATTGATGACGATCAAGACCGAAACTATTTCGGGATGAAGCGGAAGAAAAAGCGTGCCGACCGCCAGCAGAAGACCGACCGGCAAAAGTAAATCTTTATACTTTGCGACCATCGCCGTCAAATTTCCCTGCCCGAACAGCGAATTAAAATTCAGCAGATTGCTGTTGGCTTTCATTTTTTATTTGCATTTCCCCTTGTTTTTATTTCCGTGGCTAATTTTAACAATAAACACACGATTATTAAATGTTTTTGTTCCAGCAAGTTAATACAGCTCCAGGATCAAAAATATCACAGCCGCCGTAATCAGCGTTCCCAATGCCATGATTATTAATTCAGTGACCGTAAAATACCCGAATATTTTACGTTTTCGCCCGGTTATTTTTACCGATTGCGAAATCTTGCCGGCAGGCTGTAAATCCGATCCGTCCTCATTGTCTAAATTATCAATAAAACCGTTTGCCTTTTCATCAAGCAAAATTGGCGGCGGCAATTCTTTCGGCAAAATCGAATCAAGAATTAAAAGCGCGGTCGGTTCGTGAAATTTTATGACCGTTTCAAGACAAAGTTTCGTGCCTTCTTTTGACAATAAAAAAAGTTTATCGTCGTTTTTCAAACGATGCGGTTCGGTCAGCGTCTCCTCGTTCAGCCAAACATCACCGCTTTTGAGCGGGTAAAGCACGACGCCGCTCCAATCTTTCCGGATCTGGGCACGCGGAATTTCCACGTCGAGCGGCGCGGCGGTCAAAACACAATCGCCCGAACTTGACCAGCCAAGCCACATTTCCTCGTTCTCGACATAAACCCGGCGATTTCCGTTTTCCGCTTCTTTGATTAAAAAATAGAATTTTTCTTCGGAACGCAAACCTTCCAAAACATCGGTCAGGCTGCGTTCGGTTTTTTCGGGCGGAATTGACGGAACTTCGGATTCCGAGGGCGCAGCAATATCGGCTAAATATGCCTGTACTTCAGGGGAATTAACCGAATTTTGACCATTTTCTCCGATCGTCATAAAACTATCGTGCTCCCCATTTTCCGCAAATAAAGTATAGTCGCCGATCGTGATCACATCGCCCGAATGCAAACTGTGTAAAGCGCCTTGCGATAAACTTTCACCGTTTACCTCGGTTCCGTCGACGCGGCATAAAAGTGTTGCTCCGCCGTCCTCACAGACGATGACAAATTGTTCGGGGGCAATTGAATCTCCTTCCAATTCAACGGTCGCCGAGGAATCGCTCCCGACAGTGATAATACCGTTTGCGGGAATTTCCAGAGTGAGTTCAGGAAGAGCTTCTTCCTGTTTTTTGACCATTAAACTTTTAACCATTCAAAATTTATCGAAACCTTTTGACAAATAAATCAGTTATCAATGATATTATCATAAGGCAGTTTTAGTAGATAGTTAAAGCATTTTCAGGGGTGTTAAATTTAGGTTAGTTTACTTTAAAAGTATGCAAAATGGAAAGGAAATAAATAACTTAACCGCAAAAGATCAAACCGCCAAAGGTTCCGAAGATCTGGCAAAATTGTTTAATTACCCCTCGGTCGGCGAACTTTTCAGCGAAAACAACACTCGCCGGTTGGATGAATTCTGCTCAAAACTGAACTCGACCCGTGAAAATCTCGAAAGAGTCGTCCGCTACGGAAACCGCGACGAAGCCGATCGCGCGACCCGCGCCGTTCGCGGCATCGAAGTGACTCTCGAATTTCTTCAAACCCTCCAACAAATGCGCCTTAAATCAGAAGAATAAAAGACTTAAAAAATTTATAAAAAAACAGGAAACTTTTTTCGACCTTTGCCGATAATATCTTTAAGTAAAGAAATCTTTTGACTTTTAACCATTCGACTTAATGTCATTTTATTATTAACGGAAGAGAGGTAATTTAAAGTTATGCCAGACGATACAATGATTACGCCGGTGAAAACTAACACGCTTCCGCCGGTCGCGAATATTTATCCTGAAATAGATTTACAACAAAAAGCCAAAGAACCGAACAAATTTTTAAAGGTTTTGGGCGGCATTGCCGGCGGCGCGTTGAATTTTGTTGCGCCGGGTTTGGGCGGCATTCTCGGAAATGTCATCGGCGGCGGCGGTTCTTCCTTTGGTTCTTACGGAGCTTTGATGGAACAGCAACGTCAGTTTGACGAAATGCAGAGATACAGTCAGATCTCATCATCGCTCCAACAACGCCAGCAGAGTCAGATGCTCAACCAACAGCAACAGCAGTCAATGCAGCTGATCGGCGTTCAGCATCGCGCCAGTATGCAGGCACAGGAATTTACGACAGTTTCAAATTTGATGAAAACGCGGCACGACAGCGAAATGTCCGCCGTCAACAATATCAAATCGTAAATTTTCAAATTTTTAACTTTCGGCAAAGGCTGTTTTTTGTAATAAAAAATATTATTGCCATTTCGTCTGGCTTTTGCCGAATACTATTTTTATGACCATCAATGAAATTCCGGTCAGCAATGAAGAATTGCGCGTCATGTTGGAAACCGGCTATATTTTGCGCGAAGCCGCAAAATTTGATGATGCCGAAGCAATCTTTCGCGGCGTGATGGAATTTCTTCCCGAGTCAGATGTTCCGCAAGTCGGACTCGGTACGGTTTTTTTGCAGCGCGGTGATTTTTCGGCGGCTGAAGAAGTTTGCGGAAAGGCTTTGGAGCTAAATCCGGCAAGCATTTATGCCCGGGTTCATTATGCCGAGGCGTTACTTTTCAGCAATCAACGGGAAAAAGCCGAATCTGAATTGCGCGAAATCATCGGCAATAACCCGGATTCGCCGCATAGCCAAACCGCGCAGGCTTTGCTCGAAGCGGCTGATTTGATTTCTCCGGTTTAAGATCTTCTACTGACTTGTGTGACTCTAGTGTTTCTCTTCTTTATGGCTGGACTTTCTAAATGTTTCAGGAAAGTTCAGCCTATTTTTTTATCTGAGTTCCCGTAAAACACGTGATTTGGTCGGGGATTCGGCTAAGATTTCGAGAATGCTTTCAAGCCATTGACGGTAATTAACGCCTTCCGCGGGCGGATAAAAATTACTGCCGAGCTCGCTCAGAATATTGTGAAGCTCGTCTTCATCGAAATCGACCGCGAGCAAATCTTCCAGTTGATTTCTGACCAGATTGACCGTCGCAGGCGGGTTGACGGCTTTGAAATGTCGCACGACCGCCGAAAAATTCGGCTTGGCGGCTTCCCAACGATAATCGTTTGCCCAACCTTGATAAAAATATCCGCCGAAAAATTGATACAGATCGGAAAATTTGAATCGGTATTCACTCACATTCGTTTAAGTCGTGATTTATTTTACCAGAAAAGATTTGAGAAAGTGCCAGCCCTGCACCGAACCGTCACGGACGAGGACAAATCGCGCCGTATTCGCCGTAAAAATCCCCTCGCTGCTTCGTTCGACAACGACGCCGACCGGTTTATCAAAATCGTAGTCTTTGACAAACCGGTGATTTCCGCTGCGCAGCCATTGTTCGATATCGTTGTTGTAAAGATTGATAAAATCTTTTTGCGCCGATCGGGCGTCGTCCGGATGACTAAACGCCGACGCCGAGTTATCGTAAGTGAACGCCGGGTTGAATTCCAAAAATTGCCGCAACGATGATTCCGCGCCGTTTGTCTGTAATTTACTGATCGGCAGGTTCAATTCATCGTTTTCTTCGATTGCCGAAAGACTAACCGTCAAGACGCCGTTTTGCTCCTTTTGCAAAACATTTTTTGGGGCATTTTCGGGCAGCGCTTGTTTCATTGCCTTTTCGCCCGCGATCAGCAATTGATTGATCAATTCGTAAATCTGCGCGAGGGCGAGCGTGCGGCTCATCAAACCGCCGCGATCCTGCGTTTGGGCAGCCAGATTGACAGTTGCCAGCAAAACGCCCAGTTCATTATTGGCAAGCAAAATGCGCACAAATTTTTGGACCGCGAAATCGAGATTCGCCGTCGATTTGGCAAACGCCGCGTCCGAAATCAAAATTTTCACAAGCTGTCCGACATCACGCAAGCTCGTCATCGAAACTTCCCGGGGCAGAACGGTTGTTTGTATAGAAATCAAATTTCGAACATCAGCCGATCTTTCGCCCGGCACAACCAGACCGCGAGCGAGCAGCAGACCGTTCAAAATCTCGTTCGATTTATAATTTTGAATCTGCTCCAAAGTATGGGCGGGCCGGTGACGAGGCAGCAACTCGACCGCGACGTTCATGCGAGCGGG
>CADEFG010000168.1:6456-8748 GCA_902826505.1 uncultured Acidobacteriota bacterium | reverse complement strand
AAACTAAGTATAATATGATAATATTAGTATAATGAGGAATTTATTGTTGCTTTTAGTGGAATTCGGCTTATATTTGGAAGGAGTTTTTTATGAAGATGGATGTTGCGGAAAATTCTTTTTTTGATTCCATTTCTCCAGATTCTGCCGTTGTGCCGCGAACGGCAACACTCAATTCGCTGTCCGCGTTACCTTTAAAAATACCACGGGTCGGCGGCACATCCGAATAATCTCTGCCGACCGCGACGCGGATATGGCGTTCTTCGCAGATCAAATTGTTGGTCGGGTCAAAACCGATCCAGCCGATCTCCGGTAAAAAGGCTTCAACCCACGCGTGAGTGGCGTCCTGCGCGAGATGACTGCGGTCGTCGTCGCGGTGAAACAAATAACCGCTGACATAACGGCAAGGAATTTTTAATTCCCTGACAAGGGCGATCATGATATTCGCAAAATCCTGGCAAACGCCGCTCTTTTTTGAAATCGCTTCGTCGATCGGCGAATCGACATCGGTTGCCGCCTGCGAATATTCAAAATGTTCAAACAATGTGCGGTTGATCTGCTTCAAAACGGTCAAAGCATCGGAATTTCGCTCGATTTTTAACTCTTTTAAGAGCGCGATCAAAGATTCGGTCGGTTTTGAAAAATGGCTCGGTTGTGTAAATTCCCAAAAATCTTCGTGAAAAGTTAATTTGTCGATCTCGTTCCATAAACCAAATTCGACGGTTTCCGGCAGCTCGACAGTTTGAAAAACTTCGACTACCGATTCGGTTTTGATTTCGAGCTGGGTATGTTTTTTCGGAATATCGAAATGCTGGATCAAATTGCCGTGCCGGTCTTCGAAAACAAAATAATGCGTGAAAGGTTTGAGCGAAAGCGAGAATTGCAGACATTTTTGAAGAATATCGGTGCGCGGCTGCATTTTAATCTCCATCACGCTTTCCGTGACCGGCTCCGTATATTGAAATTTTGTTAAATGAAATATTTTGTATAGCATCTTTTTCAATTACGAATTACGAATTTCAAATTACGAATGGCGGCAAAATTATTAATGACAAGTCACGAGGTTTAGCGATTTTCTTTAATTCGTAATTCGTAATTTATTAAGCCAGCGCTTTTTCGATCGGATAACTGATATAAACTTCGTAGATCGCGTCGTGAATTCTGCCGGTTTGTTTTTGAATTCCTTCGAGATAATCGCTCAAACCCGTTTCCATGATCTCGTCGATATGGCTAAAGCTCAATTCCGATTTTAATTTACCGATCAAACGGCTGACCAGCCCGGCGCGTTTCGTTTCGGTCGTTTCGTCAATCGTTTTTAAAGCCTTTTCCACCGAATCGACGGCAAAGCGGATCGAATGCGGAAATTCGTTGTTTAATAATAAAAACTCGATCACGCGCTCGGGACGCAAGTCCGCCGTATAAACCTTGCAGTAGGCTTCAAACGCCGTGAAACATTTCAAAAGCCCGACCCAATCCATAAAATCTTCGGCGATCAGCGGATAATCTTTCGAACGGCGCAAAACCTGAAACTGCACATCAAGAAAATGCGCGTTGTAATTGGCGCGTTCGAGATGGCGACCGAGCTGCAAAAATTGCCAGCATTCATTATGGCTCATCGTCGAATCGGTCAAACCTTGAAAAAGCTGGGCGCCTTCTTTAACGTCGCGGAAAAAGCCGTGCGTCGTCTGCGATTGCCAAACGTCCTCGATCCGGACGCGATTTGTTTTATGAAAAAGCATGTTCAGCTGTTCCCACATTTCCGAACTGATCTGCTCACGGATTTGCCGCGCATTATCCCGCGCCTGACCAACGCAGTAATTTATCGAGGCGTGATTTTTACGGTCGAACGCGAGCGCCTGAGTCATATCGTAAAGCGTCGCGTTTTCGGGCAAGGATTCGGCAAACAAACCGTCGAGCAGATGTTTGATCCGTTCGTTCATCGCCGCGTCCGAACGCTGTTCGAGAAGTAAATTCAAGGTTAGATCAAGCACGCGCGCCGTATGTTCCGCCCGTTCCAGATAACGGCTCAACCAGTATAAATTGTCGGCAACCCGAGAAAGCATAGTTCAATTTTGGATTTTGGATTTTGGATTTTGGATTATCTTAAACAACAATAAACTTTTTTTCATTTTAATTTTTGTAAGCCATCAATCAAATCAATAGGAACCAGTCGATTCCAACAACAAACCAAACCAAAATCCAAAATCTAAAATCCAAAATCACATAAGAACCCAAGTATCTTTTCTGCCGCCGCCCTGCGATGAATTGAAGAATAAGGAGCCTTTTTTCAGCTCA
>CADEFG010000168.1:0-6446 GCA_902826505.1 uncultured Acidobacteriota bacterium | reverse complement strand
GACGATCTTTAATTGATCGCCGTAAAGAATATACGGGCGCAGATCGACGTGGCGCGAACCGATCTCGTTTTCGATCAAGCACGGCGCGGTTGAGAGTGCAAGCGTCGGCTGCGCGATATAATTGCGCGGATTTTGTACGATTCGGCGGCGAAATTCCGCGCGTTCGGCGGCGGTGCTGTCCCTGCCGATCAGCATTCCGTAGCCGCCCGATTCGCCGACCGCTTTGACGACCAATTTTTCGAGATTTTCGAGCACGTAATTGCGGTTGGCGTCTTTGTCCAAAAGAAAGGTTTCGACATTCTGCAAGATCGGTTCTTCGCTCATATAATAGCGAATGATTTCGGGAACGTAGGCATACAAGGCTTTATCGTCGGCGATGCCGGTTCCGATCGCGTTGGCAAGCGCGACATTTCCCGCCCGGTAGGCATTGAATAAACCGGCGACGCCGAGCGTCGAATCGGGTCGAAACGCGAGCGGATCGAGAAAATCATCGTCAACCCTTCGGTAAATTACGTCAACCCTTCGCAGACCGGCAGTCGTCCGCATATAAACCACGTTATTGTGAACGACCAGGTCGCGTCCTTCGACCAGCTCGATGCCCATCTGCCGCGCGAGAAATGTATGTTCGAAATAAGCCGAATTAAAAACTCCGGGCGTCAATAGGACAATGTTCGGTTCGGCATCCTGACGCGGCGCAAGTGCGCGAAGCGTGTTGAGCAGTTCGCGCCCGTAATTGTCGATCGGACGCACGCCGTAGTTGGCAAAGAGCTTCGGCATCACGCGTTTCATGACTTCGCGGTTGGCGAGCATGTACGACACGCCGCTCGGCACGCGCAGATTGTCTTCCAAAACCGCAAAACTGCCGTCCGAAATCCGCACCAGATCGGTTCCGACGACCGAAATATAAATTCCGCGCGGCACGTCGACACCGCGCATCTCGCGCCGGAAATGTTTGCAGGTAAAAACCAGCTCGCGCGGCACGATCTCGTCTTTTAAAATATGCCCGTCGTGATAAATGTCCTGTAAAAAAAGGTTCAGCGCGGTAATTCGCTGCTTGAGACCGCGTTCGATCGTGTCCCATTCGTGATTTGTGATGATGCGCGGGATCAGATCGTAGGGAAATATCTTTTCGGTTCCTTCGTCTTGCCCGTAAACCGTGAACGTAATTCCCTGGTGCAGAAAAGATTGTTCGGCGGCTTGCTGGCGTTGAAGCAATTGATCGTGCGGCATTTCGTTGATCCGGTCAAAGACGGCTTGGTATTGCGCGCGCGGCTGATTTTCGGCAAAATACATTTCATCGTAAACAACTTTTGTAATGTCGTCTGAAATTTGCTTGATTCTCCGGTCTTTGAATTGAAATGCTTGATTACACAGATACTTTACCGAATATGACCCGCAAGTTACAAGAAGTTTATTGATGATTTTATTTCATCGGCTGGATTAAAATTTTTTGTGAATCAATTTTGACTGCGTTTTTTCAAATCGTTTTGAATAAATTGGTAAATCTTATCTTTTTGTAAAGCTGAAATTATTTTTTCTTTGGTTTTAACTTTATCTTCCTCAACTCCAAACCATAATCTATCGGTTGAGAAATTTTCATCAAAATATTTCCATGCCTCATCTTCTTTTCCTGCATAAATATAAGTCATAAAAATTTCCAACAAAAGCGAGAAGGATTTTGAATTATTATTGAATTGCTGAATTTTGTTATCTATTTCATCTAAAGTAAAATCCGTAAAAAAATGACTGGCTGGAAGATATTTGCGAGTTTTGGAATCATATTTAAATATTACTTGTCCCGATGGCATACCGTTCATCGAGAACATAAAGTCGAGGTGATAGTATTTTCCGTAAATAAGTTCATAAACCCCATCTTTGTCAATATCAATCAATCTCATTCCACCGCCATCAACCTCGAAATCTGCCGCGTCAAATAAAACTTCAAATTTCGGTGAAAGCCTTAAAATCCATTCATGGTCATATTTCATTGATTCTTCAAGAACTATTAATTGCCTTTCTGAGCCGCCCAAAAAAGAGAAAAGCCCAAAGCTCATAAAATTACCCAAGGGATAATAACTGCCTTCAAATCTAGTGATTGTTTTTCCATTTTTTGACAAAACCGCATCATAAATGCCGGCTACCGGTGAATCTTTATCAAATTTTTTCTTAACAACTACCGCATTGATTTTAAAACCTTTGTACTCTAGCGGAATTGGATAATCGGTTTTCCCTTCCATCGAAATTTGCCCAATAATATAGTTTTGCTCATATTTACTTGGTGTCGGTGTCGGTTTGGGAAGTTCTGCCATTCTTTCGTTTGGCGAAATCGGTGAGCTTTTGACTTTATTTTGGCAGGAAAGATCGAAAATTGCCGTCAATATCAACAAACTGAAAACGATAAGTTTCATTTCAACCTCGGATAATTTTTTTTGAGTTTATCACAACCGTAATTGTAAATAATATAACTAAATTTCGGCACGGCGCGTATAATCGGCGTAGTTTCAAAATTTTCAATTAAAATCAATTTTTCGAATGTCGGCTTTGAATAAATTTCAAATCATTATTTAATTGAATTTCGGACAAAGACTTTTATTTTTTTCTAAAAATACGTGGTAATTTGGATAAGACGGAGCGCGGACGGCTCGTCCGCATATGTCGCTTGAAAAGCGGCATAACCAACTTCGATTTTCAAGAAAATTGAATAACAACAGATGCTTTGAGCGTTTTTCAAACGCCCAGCGGACGCGCCGTCCGCGCTCCAGTATAAATTTCTTGTCCGATCACCATATTAAATATTTTTCGTTTTGGAGTGTTGCTATGATTCGTTACCGTATTGTGTTGCTCAGTATTTTGTTGTTTTGTGTTCCGGCTTTTGTTTACGCGCAAACCGGCGATCCGGCTGTTTTGACGATCGACCGGATTTTTAATTCCGCAGATTTTGACGCGCAGGGCGTCGGCGGTCTGCGCTGGATGAAATCCGGCGATGCTTATTCAAAGATCGAACGCTCGACAACCGTTCAGGGCGGCACCGATCTGGTCAGTTATGATGCCGCAACGAATGCCCGAACGGTGTTGATCGCCGCCGAAAAGCTGATTCCAAAGGGTGAAACAAAACCTTTGCCCTTAAACGGCTATGAATGGTCGGCTGACAACCGGCAAATGCTCGTTTATACGAATTCAAAAAAAGTCTGGCGTCTGAATACACGCGGCGATTACTGGGTTTTGGATTTGGCGAGCGGAAATCTGAAAAAACTCGGCGGCGACGCCAAACCTTCGACGCTGATGTTCGCCAAATTCTCGCCCGACGGCACGCGCGTTGGTTATGTTCGGGAAAACAATCTATATGTCGAAACGATCGCCGACGGCAAGATCACGCAATTAACATCGGACGGTTCGCGAACGATGATCAACGGCACTTCGGATTGGGTCAACGAAGAGGAATTTTCGCTGCGCGATTGCTGGCGCTGGAGTCCGGACAGCAAATCGATCGCCTACTGGCAGTTTGACGCGAGCGGCATAAAGGATTTTATATTGGTCAACAACACGCTCGATCTTTATCCGGTTTTGATGCAGATTCCCTATCCGAAAGCCGGCACGACCAATGCGGCGGTGCGCGTCGGTGTCGTCAGCGCGGACGGCGGCGCGACGAAATGGCTCAACACTCCGGGCGATCTGCGCCAAAATTATATCGCGATGATGGATTGGACGGACAATTCGAACGAGATCATCCTGCAGCATCTGAACCGTTTGCAGAACACCGACCAACTAATGATCGCCGACGCGAAGACCGGCGCCGTCAAAACCATCCTGACCGAAAAGGACGAGGCGTGGGTCGATGTTTTTCTGCCGCGAATGCGCTGGATTAACAGCGGGAAAAGTTTTCTGTGGGTGAGCGAGCGCGACGGCTGGCAGCACGTTTACACGGTTTCGCGGGACGGCTCGAATGTCAAACTGATTACGCCCGGAAATTTTGATGTCATCAGCCTGCAAGGAATGGACGAAGCTGCCGGTTGGCTTTATTATATCGCTTCGCCTGATAATCCGGGTCAGCGTTATCTTTACCGGACAAAATTAGACGGCAGCGGAACGCCCGAAAAGATCACGCCCGACAATCAAAAGGGTTGGAATGGTTACAATATCTCGCCGAACGGACATTGGGCTTTTCACAATTACTCGGCATTTTCGACCGCACCGCGTTTTGAGATCGTCAATCTAACAAACAAAACCGTCGCCCGCACATTGGAAGACAATGCCGCGCTCCAAACCGCGATCGATAAGATCAAAAAAGGACCGCAGGAATTTTTCCGGATTGACATCGGCGAAGGCGTCACGCTCGACGGTTGGATGTTGAAGCCGCCGGGATTTGACCCGAATAAAAAATACCCGATTTTGTTTTATGTTTACGGCGAACCGGCGGGGCAAACCGTCATCGACCTTTGGGACGACACAAATTATTTGTGGCATACGATGCTCACCCAGCAAGGATATATCGTCGCGAGCGTTGACAATCGCGGAACGCCCGCGCCGCGCGGTCGCGCCTGGCGAAAAAGCATCTACCGCAAAAACGGTCAGATAAATTCGGCGGATCAAGCGAATGCGGTCAAAGCGATCACGGCTAAAATGCCGTTTGTCGACGCTTCGCGGGTCGGTGTCTGGGGTTGGAGCGGCGGCGGCGTTTCGACCTTGAACGCGATGTTTCGTTATCCCGACGTTTACAAGATGGGCATGGCGGTCGCGCCGGTTCCCGACCAGCGTTTTTACGACACGATCTACACGGAACGTTATATGGGTCTGCCGTCGGATAACGCCGAAGATTACAAACAAAGCTCACCGATCACTTTTGCGGGCGGTCTGAAAGGCGATTTGCTGATCGTGCACGGAACAGGTGACGACAACGTTCATTATCAAGGCACGGAAACGCTCATCAATGAACTGATCAAATTGAATAAACCGTTTCAGATGATGGCTTACCCGAACCGTACACACAGCATTAATGAGGGCGAAAACACGACTCGGCATTTGTACGAGCTTTTGACCCGATATTTGAACGAACATCTGCCAAAGTAATTGATTAAAAGCCCAGTCAAAAAAACTTTGCCTCTTACTAAGCGACTTAGCGCCTTGGCGGGAGTAAAACAGTTTCCCGCCAAGGCGCTAAGTCGCAAAGAAAATTTAACTTTTTAGCTTTTCAGTTCACGACAATCAAACGAATTTCGCTCATTTCTTCCATCGCGGAGCGAATGCCTTCGCGCCCGAAACCGGAATCCTTCGCGCCGCCGTAGGGCATATTGTCCACGCGAAAGGTCGGCACATCATTAATAATCACGCCCCCGTATTCGAGATGATCCGAGGCGTATTGCGTGTTCGCCAGATTATTTGTAAAAACGCCCGACTGCAAACCGTATTTTGTGTTGTTCGCGAGATCGACGGCTTCCCGAAAATCCGCAAATTTTTCGACGACCGCGACCGGTGCGAAGATTTCTTCCGCGACGACGCGCATTTCCGGGTTCGTTTTCGTGACGACGGTCGCATCAAGCATTGCGCCCTCGCGCGTATTTCCGCAAAGGATTTCCGCGCCGTTTGCTTTTGCCTCGTTGACCCAGCTTTGCGCTTTTTCCGCCGCTTTTTCGTCGATCATCGCCGACAGCTCGGTCGCCGCGTCAAGCGGATTTCCCTTTTTCAGATTGTTTGCGCGTTCGACAAATCTGTTCGCCCAACGGTCAAAGATCTTTTCATGCACATAAACCCTTTGGACGGAAATGCAGACTTGTCCGGCGTAAGCAAATGCGCCGGTCGTCGTCTGCCGGACCGAGCGTTCAAAATCCGCCGATTCGTCAACGATTACCGGCGCGTTTCCCCCAAGTTCGAGCGTCACGAATTTTTTGTGCGCCTTCGCCTTTAAGTTCCAACCGACTTCCGCGCTGCCCGTAAAAGAAATCATCTTAACGCGTTCGTCCGCGTAAACCGGGTCGATATATTTCGTGTCCAGCGGCACGATCTGCAAGGCGGATTTCGGCAAACCGCTTTCCAAAAAAACTTCACCCAAAAGAAGCGCCGTCAGAGGCGTTCGCTGGCTCGGTTTGATGATGATCGCATTGCCCGAGGCGAGCGCCGGCGCGACTTTATGCCCGACCAAATTAAGCGGAAAATTGAACGGCGTAATTCCGTAGATCACGCCGCGCGGAATATGTTTGGTTTGCGCGGTTTTGCCTTTTCCGGTCGCGATCGTGTCGATCGGGACAATTTCGCCGACAAATCTTTCGGCTTCGCCCGCCGCCCACGCAAAAGTCGCAATTCCGCGCATCACTTCACCGATCGCCGTTTTGATCGGTTTGGCGGCTTCGCGGGCGATCGTTTCGGCAAATTCGCCCTGGCGGCGTTCGATTCCATCCGCGATTTTGCGCAAACCTCTCGCGATCTGAAAACGCGGCAATTCGCGCATTTCC
>CADEFG010000167.1 GCA_902826505.1 uncultured Acidobacteriota bacterium | reverse complement strand
TTCTTTGCAGGAAACTTTTTTGAATATCGCTAATGCGTATTTCGGAATGCTCGTCAAACTTCGTTACTACAATGTCTGGCAGACGTTTGCGACTTCGGGCGCGGCGCGCGAATCGCAGCTCTGGCATTTTGACCGCGAAGATAATTATATTTTAAAGCTGTTTTTATACCTGAAAGATGTTGACGAAGGTGCCGGACCATTTACCTACGCGCCGAAAACTCATCGCAAAGGCGTGCTTTGGGGAAAACAACCCGAATTTTCGCTCGAACATAACGTGATGCGTTCGACCGACGAACAAATGGCGGCGGTCGTTCCGAAAGAAAATTGGGTCAGAGGCGTCGGCAAAAAAGGCACGATCATCTTCGCCGATACGCGCGGTTTTCACAAAGGCGGCGAGGCACGCACCGACGACCGTCTGATGTTCACGGCGATGTTCACGTCGCCGGCTTCGGATTCCAAAAGACTTTTGACTTTTCCCGAAAATTTAACACTTTCCCAACTGACCAAAAAACAAATATGCGCTTTGGAGATAAAATAATCGAAAAGAATCGAGCTAAAATTTTACTTTTGAGTTCATCGCTGCTGGTTGACCGTGTTTTTTTATACACGGATCTGCTCGAAACGTTAAAACAGTCAGGTGACGTGACGATTTGGGCAACTTCCGTCGGAAACAATCAAAACGATTCGGTCTGGCGCAAAACCGATGTCACGGTCGAAAATTTTCCGAAAATTCTGCCGTTTCGTGAGTTTCCGTATAATTTTCTGCGCCGTTTAAACGAATTTGTCTGGGATTACCGTTTCCCGCTGCCGAGCCGGACGAGTATGCAGCGGCATGTCAGAAACAAACAGCAGGAATTTTTGATTCGCGCCTTGAAATTGCCGGCGCGGGTTTTGGCGCTGCTGCGCCTTGAAAAATTTGTCGAAAATAAAACCGAAAAACTTCTGCTCGGGTTTCCGCGTTCGACTGAAGCCGAAGCGCGGCTTCGCGAGTTAAAGCCGGACGTGATCGTCACGACCGGACCTTTTCAGTTCGAACAACCCGCAATTTTCGCGGCGGCAAAAAAACTCGGCATTCCGACGCTTGCGTATATTCCGTCATGGGACAACGTGACGACCAAAAATCGAATGTTGTTCAAATATGACGGCTATATCGTCTGGTCGGAGCAAATCAAAAAAGAACTCCACGAAATTTATCCGCATACCAAAAATCAGCCCGCCTTTATTGTCGGCGCACCGCAATACGATATTTTCAAACAGGACAGGTTTTATCAAACGCGTGAGGAATTTTGTGCGCGGCAAAGCTTAAAACCCGAACTGCCGATCATCGTTTATGCGATCGGTTCGCCCAATTTTCTCAAAGAACATCACGGCGCGATTGCCTTAGCCGAAAGAGTATTTCGCGGCGAATTGGGCAAAGTGCAGATGCTTGTTCGTCCGCACCCGATTCACGACAACGCCGAATTGCATGATTTTTTTGACAGATTCGCGCCGCATGTGCGGCTTCAGCAAACACCGAATGTCGGCAAAAGATTGACCGAACGCTCGCAGGACAAAGAGCAAATTACCGAATGGGTCAACACTTTTCGCCACGCCGATGTGGTCGTCAATTTGTCTTCGACCGTGACGATCGATGCGGCGCTGTTCGATCATCCGGTCGTCAATCTCGATTTTGACCCGCAACCCGGACAAATTGATCAGGAATTGATCAAAGACATCAATCACAAATGGAATCATTTTCAGCCGATCGCCGAATCGGGCGGCGTTTGGCTGGTCAACGACACGGACGAAATGGTCGCGGCAGTCAAAAAATATTTGGAAGATCCAAAATTGCACGAGACGCAGCGCCGTTGGATGACAAACTATGTCTGCGGTTATCTGGACGGAAAATGCGGCGAGCGGATGGCGCAGGCGATTAACGAATTTTCCGAACAGATTTATTTGGAGAATAAAGCCCAAAATAAAATCGAGCTAAATTACAAAATTGCCGAGCAGTTCTAAACAAACCGAACTTTCGATAAAAAAGTTTGGTTTATTCGACGCTTTTCAGGTAAAAACAATGGTTGAAACAAATTTCAATTCATATTTCAAAACGAACTCCGAAACCGAGCAAGAAGATTGCCGAACATTTCCCGGGTTGAACGTGACAACGGAAAATATTGTCGCGATCATCCCGCGCGGCGAAGTGATCCGTAATTTCATCTACACGGGCGCGTTGGACGAGGTCGCGGAAAAAGCCAATCTTTCACTGATTTCCGTTTCGCCGAGCGAATCGATGAACGAAATGCTCCGGGAAAATTACGGCGACGTTCACCGGCTCGAAGAATTTAACGAGCGGTGGTTTGTGCGGTTTCAGCGGGAAATTATCGCGACGGCGCATAATCGCTGGCTCTGGTCAAAAGCCGCGCAGGAACGCGAACGCTTGAGAAATGCCGAAGCCCGGACATTAAAGCAAAAAGCCGTCTGGACAATCAAAAAAGCGCTCAGTTATCCGTTTGCCAATCGCACGGGTTTGAATTTTTTATCGGCAATCGAACGGACTTCGAGCCGCGTTTTCAGAACAACCGATGAATATGTAAAGCTGATGAAAAACCTCAAACCGGCGCTGGTTTTTAATGGTTCGCATATTCACAGCCGCGTCGCGACGCAAGCCGTCCAAGCCGCGCAATGGCTCAAAATTCCGACCGCGACCTTTATTTTCAGCTGGGACAATCTGACCTCGCAAGGTCGGATCATGCTGCCATACGACTATTTTTTGGTCTGGAACGAAGCCTTAAAACAACAACTTCTCGAAATGTATGAATGGATTCGCGAAGAACAGGTTTTCGTGACCGGCACGCCGCAGTTCGATTTTCATTTTCAGCCGCGTTTCTATCAAAGCCGCGAAGATTTTTGCGCCGGCGTCGGCGCCGATCCGGCGCGTCCCGTAGTGCTTTATTCGACCGGCATGGCAAACCATATGCCGGGCGAGCCGGAAATCGTCGAAGAAATTGCCGATCTATTGAAAGAAATCGGCGGAGAACGCACGCCGCAGCTGCTGGTCAGAGTTTATCCGAAAGATTTGACCGGGCGCTTTGATGAATTAAAGGCGCGCCGCAATGACATTTTGTTTCCGAAAATTGCCTGGGAAGAAGGCTGGCTGACCCCGAAATTCGAAGATTCTTTTGCGCTCGTCAACACGATGCGCCATGTCGATTTCGGGATCAATGTCGCTTCGACCATTTCGCTCGAACTTTGTATGTTTGATAAACCGGCGATCAATGTCGGTTATAATCCGTTGAGCGTCGCGGAAAATGAACTTTCCTACGCGACATATTATAATTTTGACCATTATCGACCGGTCGTCGAAAGCGGCGCGGTCGAAGTGGCGTATAATCGTGAACAGATGCGCACGCTCGTGCGGCAGGCGATTGACGAACCGAACCGCCGCACAAATGAGCGCAAAGCTTTGATTACAAAAATGTTTGCCGATACTTTGGACGGGAATTCCGCCCGCCGCGTCGCAAAGGTTTTGCTCGAAATCGCCAGTCAGAACCGCCGCGCGTAAACGGGCGGGAATATTTGAGAATTTTAAATGCCCTTCAAAAAAGAAAAAATTTCCGTTGTCACACCGACCTTGCGCCGTCCGGCGGAAGTTTTGGATTTGCTCGAAAATTTATCCCGGCAAACAATACTTCCAACTGAAGTTGTTCTGGTTGACGGTGCGCCGAGTGAAGAAACCGAAACCGAAACGGCGGTCAGGAAGGTTTTGCATTCATATTCGTTTGAAATTCGCTATATCCGCCATGGCGGCGGGACGGCAATTCAGAGAAACGTCGGGATTGACGCGGCACAAGGCGATTTTATCGCGCTCGTCGACGACGATGTGCGGCTTGCGAAAGATTTTATCGCCAAAATGCTTGAAGTTTTTCGCGCCGATCAACCGAAAAAGATCGGCGGTATTGTCGGTTATCGCACAAACCAATATCTTCGAGCCGAAGATTCCGAGCGCTGGCGCTGGTATAAACGCCTGCATTTGTTGAAGACCTTTGAACCCGGACGCTATGATTTTGAAACCGGCTATCCGATCAACAACAATTTACAAGCGCCGTTCGAGGGCGTTCGTCCGGTTGATTTTATGACGACCGCCTGCGCGATTTGGCGGCGCGAGGTTTTCGATTCGGGCTTACGGTTCGACCCGTTTTTTCACGATTACGGGATTTTGGAAGACGCGCATTTTTCGCTCCGCGCCAGACGCGAATGGACTTTGCTTCAGCACGGCGACGCCCATTGCGAAGAGCTTCATTCTCCGCACGGACGCGAAAACAGCCGCAAGATCGGTTATAAATGCGTCGTCAATTATTATTTTGTTTTTCAGGACATAATGCGCCCGCTTTCGTTACGGCAAAAATTTCGTTTTTGGCGGTTTCAGGCGTTTGAATTTTTCCGCATCGGCGCGTCCGCTCTGCGGCGTAGAAATTGGAGTAACGTACAGGAAGTTTTCGGCAGAATTCAAGGCGTTGTCGCCGTTCTGCTCGGAGCGGCAAATTTTCACGGCTAACCAAGATGTCAATCAACGCAGACGCGATCGAGCGTGAAAAAAATCGAATCGAGACCGAGTATCGCCGGCGCGAACGGGAAGTTGAAGCCGATCTTTACGCCCCGTGGCAACCGGCGGAAAGCTTGATCGTCTCCGAAAGAAAAAATACGGCGGCTGTCCTGCTTCACAATGCGGGAAAATTCCCGAACGGCGGCGACCAATGCTTGGAGATCGGTTACGGAAAATTGGGCTGGCTTGCCGATTTGATCTCGTGGGGCTTGCGCGAAACGGATTTGCACGGCATCGAGCTCGACGCCAAACGCGCTCGTCTGGCACAAAATGCTTTGCCGAACGCCGATTTGCGGGTCGGCGACGCGACCCGCTTGCCGTGGGAAAAAGATACTTTCAAAATGGTTGTCGTCTCAACGGTTTTTTCTTCGATTTTGGATTTGAATGTCAGAAAATTGATCGCCGGAGAAATCGGGCGCGTTTTAAGTTCGGGCGGCGTTTTGTTGTGGTATGACCTGGCAATGGACAATCCGCGCAACAAAAATGTCAAAGGCATCAGCGGCAAGGAACTGAAAAAACTTTTCCCGGATTTTGACGGCAAAACCAGAGCGGTCACGCTCGCGCCGCCGATTGCCCGTTTGATCGCGCCGCGAAGTTTGACGCTGGCGACATTTTTGAGCGCGTTTCCGATGCTGCGGACGCATCTTTTAGCGGTCTTGGTAAAAAATTGATCTCTATGAAATTAGCCGTTATTTCGCACAAGGTTTGCTGGCAAGCGACCGATTCGCCGAGCGGTTTTGCGACCGACGGCGGTTTTCCGCTGCAAATCAAAGCAATTTCGGAATTATTCGATGAAACCAAAGTGGTCGTGCCGTGCGAAAAAGCCGAAACTCCAACAGGAATTTCGCCGCTTGCCGGAAAGAATCTGCAAGTTTCGCCGCTCTCGGTTCCGAACGGAACAGGTCTCGTCAGAAAATTGGATATTCCGTTCTGGCTTTTGCGGAACGGCTGGAAAATCTGGCGCGAAGTGCGGCTTTCGGACGCCGTTCACGCCCCGATTCCGGGCGATGTCGGAACGATCGGAATGCTTTTCGCCCTTATTCTCAGAAAACCGCTTTTTGTCCGCCACTGCGGAAATTGGATGGTGCAGAGAACCGCCGCCGAAGCGTTTTGGAAATGGAGTATGGAACGCTTTGCGGGCGGGCGCAACGTGATGATGGCGACCGGCGGCGCGGACGACGCGCCCTCGCTCCGTAACGCGAATATCAAATGGATCTTTTCAACGTCTTTAAGTCAGAGCGAAATCCGCAATGCGGCAGCGCGCGCGTTTCCCGAAGGCGGCAAACTGAAGCTGATTACGGCGTGCCGTTTGGAAAAAAGAAAAGGCGTTGAAACCGTGATCGAAAGCTTGCCTTTGATCTTGCAGAAATTTCCGCACGCGACGCTCGATATTGTCGGCGGCGGCGCGCTGCTTAACGAATTAAAAGCGCTGGCAAAAACATTGAATCTGGAAGATAAAATCACCTTTCACGGGAAAGTCGAACATTCCGAAGTTATCCGGCTGATGAAAAAGGCGCACGTTTTTTGTTTTCCGACCTCGGCTTCCGAAGGTTTTCCGAAAGTTGTGCTCGAAGCGCTCGCCTGCGGTTTGCCGGTTTTGACGACCAAAGTTTCGGTTTTGCCGAAACTGATCGGAACTGGTTGCGGAGTTTTGCTCGCTGAAGCAACCCGCGAAAATGTCGCCGGGGCGATCGAAAAGATTTGTTTGAGCCCGGACGAATATCAACAAATGTCGGTTCGGGCAGTTGCCGCCGCGCAGCAATATTCGCTCGAAAATTGGCGCGACTTTATCGGTGAAAACTTACGCAGCGCGTGGCAGGTTTCGTCTTTGTCTTCGGCAGTTTGATACTTTACCCGCCCGCTTACGCAGGCGGTACTGACTTGTATGACCCGCCCGCTTACGCAGCAGGCGGTACTGATTTGTTTATGAAAGTTTGCTTTATTGTCGGCACTCTGGGACGCGGCGGCGCGGAAAAACAACTCGTTTTTATGCTCCGGGCGCTCAAACGCGCACAGGTCGAAACGCGCGTTTTGTGTTTGACCGAGGGCGAATCGTATGAAGCGGAGATCAAAGCGCTCGGCGTCGAGGTTGAATATATCGGGGCGCGGCAAAATCGCCTTGTGCGGCTTTGGCAAATCATTCAAAATTTGCGGAAACGTCCGGCGGACATTATTCAAAGCTCGCATTTTTACACGAATATTTACGCCGCGCTTGCCGGCAAAGCCTTGAAAATCCCGAGTATCGGCGCGATTCGCAGTAATCTGAAAAGCGAGCTGACGATCAATAAATCTCTGGGCAGATTTCAACTTTCGCTGCCGAGTTTTTTGATCGCCAACTCTGATCTGGCGCGGCGCAACGCCATCGAATCCGGGATCGCGCCCGACCGCATCGAGTTTGTGCGCAATGTCGTCGAAGCCGGACTGAACGAGTCGGAAATATCATCGAAACAAAAAGAAAACATTACTTTTCTTTTTGTCGGACGGCTCGGCAAAGAAAAACGACCCGACCGGTTTGTGCGTTTCGCCGCCGCGTTGGTTGAAAAATTTCCCGCGCTTCCTTTGCGGTTTCAAATCGCCGGCGACGGAGTTTTACGAAAAGAAGTTGAAGAACAAGTTCAAAATTGCGGTTTACCGAAAAACCAATTTGAATTTTTGGGCGAATGCGTAAATATGAACGAAATTTACGCGCAGGCGGACGCACTTGTTTTGACTTCGGATTACGAAGGAACGCCGAATGTCGTGCTTGAAGCAATGGCGCACGCATTGCCCGTGATCGCGACGAAGGTCGGCGGAACGCCCGAAGTCTTAAACGAAAAATACGGGTTTCTGGTCGAACCGAACGACGAAGCGGGTCTGGTCAAAGCGGCAAACGTCTTGATTGAAAATCCAGAGCTGCGGTTTGGTTTGGGGTTCGAAGGATTTCAATTTGTAAAAAATAATCATTCGCTCGACAATTTAACAAATCATTTGACCGAAATTTACGCCGGATTGATTAATCCCGTCGAAAGCGAATTGGACTTGAACGAAACTTTAGCGCAGAAAATTTCGAGCCGTTAAATTCTCACGATTTTTGTATGAATAACGTTGTCTACCCGCAAAATTTGGAAAGCCGTAAAGCAAAAGATATGCCGTTTGCCGGAAATCAAATGCGGGACAAATTTAAGCTGCCGATTCCATTAATATTGTTGCATCTTCCGCTTGGAATCGTGCTTTATAATGTCGGTCCGCTGGCTCTGCTTCACCCGATCGCCATTTTTGTCATCGGCATCCGCCATGCGCTGATCGTTGAAGAAAAACTTGAACGGGCGGGACAAATGGCGGCGTATATCGTCGGCGCGGAAATTTTATGGCGAATGGCGGGTGTCCCGATTTTTTGGGAATTCGGCAAATACGGTGCGGCTTTTATCATGATCGCGGCACTTGTCCGCCGGAGATTATGGAAAATTCCGCCTTTCGCGGTTTTTTATTTTGTTTTACTTTTGCCGGCGTGTTTTGTCGTACTGATGCAGGTTTCCCTTGCCAGTGCCAAGGATATGGTAAGTTTCAATTTATCGGGTCCGTTTTTTCTGTTGGTGAGCTGCTGGTTTTTTTCACATTTGAAAATCAGTCAGATGGAGCTTAGAAAGTTGCTGCTGGCTTTGATCGTGCCGTTGATGAGCGTCGCCGTCACCACTCTTTTTTACACGGTCACGACGGCTGAGATCGAATTTACCGGTGAATCGAATTTTGCGACGAGCGGTGGATTTGGTCCAAATCAGGTTTCGGCAATGCTCGGACTCGGATTATTTGTCAGTATTGCATGTTTTCTTTTATTCAAAAACACCACTAAATATGCCGTTTTTTTTGGCATCTTGGGCGTGTTGTTTTTAGCTCAAGGGATGCTGACCTTCTCACGCGGTGGAATTTATAACGCCGTCGGCGGGATTTTGCTGATCGCGATCGTTCAAATGCGGAATCTCAATGACGGAATCCGTCGTTTAATGCCGGTAATCGGTTTGGTTGCCGTATTTTTGATTGTCATTTTTCCTTTCCTCAATAATTTTACGGGCGGCGCGCTGCAGGCGCGTTTTGAGGACAAAGAAGCATCGGGAAGATTCGAGATTATCGAAGCCGACGCCGGTATTTTTGCTGAGAATCCGATCTTAGGTGTCGGTGTGGGAAACGCTTACGAGGCACGCCGAAGATTTATTTTTCCGTCA
>CADEFG010000166.1:5107-8827 GCA_902826505.1 uncultured Acidobacteriota bacterium | reverse complement strand
GGACGAAGACGTTTGTTTGCACTGCGGTTTGTGCGCCGAACGCTGCCCGACCGCCGCGTGGGATATGCAGAAGTTTTTATACAATGTCACGAAAACTTATACGGGTTGCGGAAAGTAATTTCATTTAATATTTATTATGGAACATTTATCAATTATTGCCTGACTATTAAATTTCTTTTGAAGAAGCAAATTGCACAATGTTCAAACTCAATTCAAAGCGTCGAAATACTGATAAATGTTAAATGATAAATGTTAAATGAAAAGATGAGCGAAATAAAAATAAACGATTTTGTAGTCAGATTTGCCAACGTCAACGGGACGGGTTCGGCGAGTGCGAACGGGCTTTTTACGAAGGCGATCTTTCGGATGGGCATTCCCGTGACGCCGAAAAATATATTCCCGTCGAATATTCAGGGTTTGCCGACCTGGTATGAAGTGCGAATCAGCGAGAAAGGTTATCTCGGACGGCGCGAAGGCGTTGATCTGATGGTTTGCGTCAACCCGCAAAGTATGTTGAAAGACGTCCAAAGCGTCAAAAAAGGCGGCTATTTTCTTTACGACAGCAGTAAACCGCTTCACGCGCAATTTATCCGCGACGATATCAATTACCTCGGGATTCCGTTGATGGAGCTTTCGAACAATGCTTATTCCGATGCGCGGCAACGACAGCTTTTCAAAAATATCATCTATGTCGGCGCGCTCGCGGCTTTGTTCGAGATCGAATTCAATGTTTTGGAAGACCAGCTCGGTGAACAGTTCAAAGGCAAGGAAAAGCTCATCGAACCGAATATCAAAGCTTTAAAAATGGGCGTCGATTATGTCCGTGAAAATTTCGAATATCCGCTGCCGATCCGATTGGAAAGACGTGACCTGATCGGCGATCAGATTCTGATCGGCGGAAATACGGCTTGCGCTCTTGGCGCGATCTACGGCGGCGCGACGGTTGCCGCGTGGTATCCGATCACGCCTTCGACTTCCGTCGTCGATTATTTTACGAAATACGCCGAACAACTGCGGATCGACAAGGAAACCGGCAAAAAGAATTTCGCGATCCTTCAGGCAGAAGACGAGCTTGCCGCGATCGGAATGGTTCTCGGTGCCAACTGGAACGGTGCGCGTTCTTTTACGGCGACGAGCGGTCCGCGGCGTTCGTTAATGAACGAATTCTTGGGTTTGGCACAGTTTTCTGAGATTACGACCGTTTTGATCGATGTGCAAAGAACCGGACCTTCGACCGGAATGCCGACGCGCACCCAACAATCCGATATTTTACTGGCGGCATATGCCTCGCACGGCGATACGAAACACGTATTGCTCTTTCCCGCTTCGCCGCGTGAATGTTTCCAAATGACGGCAATGTCGTTCGATCTCGCCGAAAAACTGCAAACGCCGGTGATCTTGATGACCGATCTGGATCTGGGAATGAACGATCACGTTTCTAAGCCTTTGACCTGGAACGACGACCGGAAATATGATCGCGGGAAAGTTTTAAATGCCGAAGCGCTTGAAAATTTGGAAAGATTCGGGCGTTATCTCGATGTTGACGGCGACGGAATTCCCTACCGGACGATTCCGGCGACGCACGAAACGAAAGGCGCGTTCGTCACGCGCGGCAGCTCGCGCGATGAATATGCCGCTTATACCGAAGACAGCGCCGTTTATCAGCGAAATATGGATCGGCTCGCCAGAAAATTTGCGACCGCCAAAAAATTGGTTCCCGCGCCGAAATTTTTTCAGGAATCGAATACGTCCGAAAACGGCGTGATCTTTTTCGGCACTTCGACCTACGCCGCCAAGGAAGCGGTCGAGCTTTTGAGGGCTGAAAACATCGTGCTCGATGCGATGCGCCCGAAAGCCTTTCCGTTCGGTCAGGAGTTTGAAGATTTTGTCGCCTCGCACGAAAAGGTTTTCGTCATCGAACAAAACCGCGACGCGCAATTTAAAAGCCTGATGATGATCGAACTCGGCACGAATCCCGAAAAGTTGGTTTCCGTGCTGAATTACGACGGCATGCCGATCACGGCGGATTTTATTTTTAACCGTATAAAATCGAATTTATCTTGAGTTGATGAAAATGAAGGACGACAATTTTTTAATAAAGCATCTCAATCCCGAGGGTTTACATAAAAATCCGGCTTATACGCAAGCCATAATTGTCAGCGGCACAGCCAAAACTATCTATATTGGCGGTCAAAATGCAGTTGATGCTTCCGGCAATATTATCGGCAAGGGAAATATTAAAGAACAGGTCGAACAGATCTTCAAAAATCTTCGGATCATTCTCGACGCCAGCGGCGCAGGGTTGGAAAATATCGTGAAATGGAATATTTATGTGGTCGAAAATCAGCCGATCGAACCCGGTTTTGAAGTTTTTCAAAAGGTTTGGGATAAGCGTCACAATCCGCCGATCATTACGACCGTTTTTGTTCCAAAACTTGGAAACCCCGATTTCCTGGTCGAGATCGAAGCGACGGCAGTTGTGCCGCAAAATTAAGATAGATTAGCTAATATTAATTAAATTATGTCATACGTTCGCTCAAAATTTCGCCATCCCGCATTGCCTAAGAATGATTTAGGCTACACGGTTGATTATTACGAAGGCACGCTCTCGACGCTCTGCGCCGGATGCGGGCATGATTCGATCTCGGCGGCGATCGCCGAAGCCTGTTTTCAACTAAACATCGAGCCGCACAAGGTCGCGAAACTTTCGGGCATCGGCTGTTCTTCGAAAACGCCTGCGTATTTTTTGAATAATTCGCACGGTTTCAACTCGGTTCACGGGCGCATGCCGTCGGTCGCGACCGGCGCGAATCTCGCTAACCGCGATTTGATCTATCTGGGCGTTTCGGGCGACGGCGACACGGCTTCGATCGGGATGGGACAATTCGTTCACGTCGTCCGGCGCAATCTGAATATGGTTTATATCGTCATGAACAACGGTTGCTATGGGCTCACGAAAGGTCAGGATTCGGCGACCGCCGATCACGGTTCGAAAAACAAATCCGGTCATATCAATCTTTTTGAATCGATCGATTTGGCGAGTCTCGCGATCGAGCTCGGCGCAACCTTTGTCGCACAAAGTTTTTCGGGCGACAAAGATCAACTCATTCCGCTCATCAAAGCCGGCATGAGCCATCCGGGTTTTGCGTTTATCAACGTCATTTCGCCGTGTGTGACCTTTAATAATAATGTCGGCTCGACCAAATCCTATGATTATGTCCGCGAACATATGGAATCGACGGCGACATTTGATTTCGTTCCGTTGGCGCGCGAGATCAAGACAAAATACGAAGAAGGCAGCGTCGAAAATCTGACCTTGCATGATGGTTCGGTCATCCAGCTTCACAAGATCGCCAAAGATTGGAATCCTTTGGATCGCATTTCGGCGATGAACGCGGTTGGCAATGCGCGGGCAAATAGCGAGATTCTGACGGGTTTATTATATTTACACCCAAATTCTCAGGACTTGCACGATTTGATCGAAACTACGGATAAACCTTTGAATTCATTGACCGAAGCCGAACTTTGTCCGGGTTCGGAAAAATTGAAAGAAATCAACGACGGTTTTCGCTAAACAGAAAATAGAACTTTAAAGTCAATTTGGTTTGGGATTTTGATCGTATTGAACACCGTCATCTTGACGGCACAGCGTTTGAAAAACGCTCAACACGATTCAGTTTCTTTTAAATTCACAGAAAAACGAAGTGATTTACACCGCTG
>CADEFG010000166.1:0-5007 GCA_902826505.1 uncultured Acidobacteriota bacterium | reverse complement strand
CCCATCGCAATTCCAAGATCAGCCTGCGCCAGCGCGGGTGCGTCATTGATGCCGTCGCCGATCATCGCGACGGATAAACCCGCTTTTTGTAGTTTTTTGATCGCTTCGGTTTTATCGGACGGCAGCGCGCCGGCTTGAAAATCATCAGCGCCGATCTCGGCGGCGACAAATTTTGTCGTCGCTGCCGAATCGCCAGAAACGATGATCGATTTTATTCCTCTTTCTTTGAGTTCACTGATGATTTCCGCAGCATCCGTTTTGACCAGATCGCCAAAAGCCAGCACACCCTTAAGTTTTCCGTCTATGATAAAATATGCGACAGTTTTGCCCGATATTTCCCAATCAAAGGCTTTTTCGTCCAAAGCGGTTTCAATTTGAATATTTTGTTCTTCCACCAGGCGACGGTTGCCGACAATTATCTTTTTCCCTGAAACAATTCCGGCAATCCCGCGCCCTTTGAATATTTCGACATTTTTTGCCTCGCCGATTGACATAAAACAGTTTTCCGCGTAAGCGACCAGCGCGTTGCCGAGCGGATGTTCGGAATATCTTTCGAGCGCCGCGATCATCGGTAAATATTCGTTTTCAAAAGTTTCTCGTTCATTCAGCGGGTTTAAATCAAAGGCTGTTTTGACATTGAGAATCACCGCGTAGGCAATTTTTTTTACGTTTTGCGCCGAGGCGAGTGCTACGTCCACAAGTTCGAATTTCCCTTCGGTAATCGTTCCGGTTTTATCAAAAACGACGACATCGAGATGGCGAATCTTTTCCAACACACTGCTGTCGCTGACGAGAATTCCCTGCCCCGAAGCCGCGCCGACTGCCGCCGTGATCGCGAGCGGCGTCGCGAGTCCGAGCGCACACGGGCACGCGATCACCAGAATCGTTATTGCCCGCATCAGCGCTTCGTCAATGGTCGCCCAGCCAAAACCGTAACAAACCGCAAAAGCGCAAACCGCCACAAGAATAACGCCCGGAACAAAGATTTTCGAAACTTTATCAACCGTTCTTTCGAGATTCGAGCGCGAGCTGATGGCGCGTTCGACCAGACCGATAATTTGCGAAAGTGTCGTGTCCTGCCCGACCCGGGTGGCGCGCACTTGAATGACATTTCCGACATTTAAGCTGCCCGAAACCACACCGCTGCCGATATTTTTTGAGATCGGATTCGATTCGCCCGTCAAAAGCGATTCGTCCGCGTGAGATTCACCTTCGACGACAATTCCGTCCGCCGGAATTCGTTCGCCGGCTTTGACGACAAAAATATCGTCTTCCTTCAAAGCATCGATCGAAACAAATCTTTCCGAATTCTCGACAAACAGTCGAACTTTTTTCGGCATCAACCGGTAAAGCATCGAAATTGCCCGCGTCGTCCGCTCCTTCGCGCCTTTTTCCATCAATTTGCCCAGCAGCACGAGCGTTACAATGGCGGCGGCAGTATCGAAATAAATAAGCGTTTCGCCGCGAAAAGCCTGAATCGAACTATAAAAATAAGCCGCCAGAATTCCGGTTGCGAGAAGCGTTTCCATCCGAATTGTTTTATTCAAAAGTCCGGTCCAGGCAAGCTGAAGAATCGGTTTTGCCGAATAAAAAATGACCGGCGCGGCAAGAATCATCAGGATAAACGGGAAAATAAATTTAACGCTCGGGCTGATTTCCTGAAAATAACCGACGTAAAGCGGCACGCTCAGGGTCATAATGTTCGCCCAGAGAAAACCGGCGACGCCGATCCGCAGAACAAGATCGCGTTTTTCCGCCGCCGAAGTTTCGTTGTCGGGATCGAATTCGCTCGCCTGGTAGCCAAGCTGTTCGATTCGTTTGGTGATTCGTTCGGGCGGCAAAAATTGCGGGCAATATTTGACCTTGACCAGATCGGAAGCGAAAAAGGCTTCGGCGCTCACCACGCCGCGCTCGTTTTTCAGGCTGTGTTCGATGAGCCACGAACAAGCCGAACACCACATTCCCGAAACGTGCAAAAGCTTTTCTTTGGTCGGCGCGTCAGCCGGTATTGCAAAATTCTGATTTTTTTCCTCGCGGTTCGAGATCAAGCCGAGTTCGAGACTTCGTTTGAAAATTTCGCTGTTTCGAAAATCCTGCCCGCTCGCGATCACGCCGCTTTCCGTCAGAATCGTAAAAACATTCAGACAACCGAGACAGCAAAACGCTTTTTCTTCAGTGCCGAACCTTTGCAAAAATGGATGGCGTCCGACGCTCAGACCGCAAAGGTCGCAATGTTTTTCAAATTGTGATTGGCTCATAGAATTTATATCAACCCGCGAAATGACCGAATCTTTATCAAAATAATTTGGAACGTTGGAATTTTTTTGTTTTTGAAATTCATCAATAACCCTGTCTATCTCATTGCGTTTGTACGGGTTGACCTTTTTCATCGAGGAAAATCGGGTTGGCGCGTTTGGCGATGATGTAAACCGCCACCAGAATGGCGATAAAAAGCACCGTTATGACCGCTAAAAATGTTTGCAAAATCTTTGCTTGTTTTTCAGTCCAAAATTTAATTACTGCCTGTTTCATTTCTTTTCCTTCTCCAACGGCATGATAAAAGTGTCATCAAAAGTATCTTTTGTTCCCTCAGGCAAAACGTCACCGACGATCTCAAAATGATTGATCTCCTGCGTCAAGCTGTTTGCCGGAACCGAAATTTCAAATTCCTGTTGAATTGTTTCGCCCGCTTTTAGCGAAATTTCATTCGACGGCAATGAAATTTTCACATCGGGAAGTTTGTTGACCGTCAAACGGACGGTCGCATCTTGGTTGCCGCGATTGGCAAGCGTCATCCGAAAAGTGTTGTAAATACGGTTATCGTCGCCGATCCGGTAAAGCGTCGCGCGGTTCGGCGCGATATAAACCAAAACGCTGTGGCGCATCGAAAAAGCCGTCATTAAAGCCGTCGCGTAAACGAAAATAATGGCGAAAACCGCCACTCTTTTGGCATCGCGCAAACCGATCCGTTGATACCATTTTGCTTTTTTGTCGCCCAGTAATTCGCCTTTTTCGCCCCACGCGTAATGAACGAGCGTGTCTTTACCGAATTTGCCCATGATCAAACGGCAGGCATCAACACATTCGCCGCAATGAATGCATTCGATCTGATACGGCGAATTGCGAATATCGATTCCCATATGGCAAACCCGAACGCATTTTTTGCATTCGACGCAGATTTGTTCGGGATCGCGGTATTGAACGACCAAGGTGTTGTCGTCGCCCAAAATTCCCTGCAAATAACCGTATGGACAAACCGTCGTGCAGAATCTTTGCCGCAAAAAAGCGAAATCGGCGAAAGTTATGAGCGTGACGACCGCGCCGGCGATTCCGCCCGCCGTCACAATATCAAAAGAAATCCGACTCTGAAAAAGATCGCGCCGTTCGACAAAATAAGATATGAAAACGAAGGCGAGAAAAACCGAAGCAATTCCCAAAACCGCATAAACGGCGATTCGGTTCATCCAGTTTCTGACCGCCAAACTTTTTTTGATGAAATGTTTGTTGATAAAGGTCTTGATCTTTTCTTCGAGATTGATCGAGGCTTCGCTAAAGATCATCTGCGGGCACAGATACCCGCAATAAACTCTGCCATAAAGCATCGATACCGCAGTTAAAACGAACAATAAAAACATCATCGAGAAAAAGATGATCGCGAATTCATTGATCCATAGCTCGAAACCCGCAAAATAAAATCTTTGCCGCGGAATATCGAACCGCATCACATTAAAAAATGGCAATGAAACAAAAACGAGAAAACAAACCAGGTGAAGGATTCGCCGCAAACGGTGCCAGTTATATTTTTCGAGTTGAAAATCCTTGTTGATGACGGGAAGTTTTTTTCTTGGACGGGCGGGCTTTTTCGGATCGGGTAAATCCGTAGTTTTTTCCGCAGTAATTGTGGAATTTTTCGCAGTTGTGGTGTTTAATTCGCCGTACATTTTTTTCCCTCAAAACATCAGTGATGACAAGCCGGAACCGTTTCTTCCGAATGTTTGACATCAGCCATCAAAGGCATCACTCCGCGGGCGATGAGGAATAAACCAAGCAGTAGAACACTGATTGCCGCGAGACGGCTTCCCCAACGGCTCAGCTTCAAACTGAAAGCCGAGGAGAAAATTCCAATTGCCAAAAGCGACGCGGAAGTGCCCAAACCAAAGGCTGTCATCGTTAATGCACCTGCAAAGATTGTGCCCGTTGCCATTGATTTGAAAAGCGCGGCATAGATCAAACCGCACGGCATAAAACCGAGAAAAATTCCGAGCGAAAACTTACTGGCGATCGTGTTTGAAGAAATGCGGCTCCCGAGCGGTTTTAAAAAACGCGCCGTGTAAAGCAGCGGATTAAACTTTTGCAAACGACGGCTCGGCAAAAGGTCGAGCATCAAAATTCCGGCAAAAAACATAAACGCGCCGGCTACGATCGCCGCGATATTTTCGAAACCCGCCAGCTGTCCGATAAAACCGACCGTTCCTCCAAAAACACCGGCAATCGCGCCAAGCAATGTATATGTGAGAATTCGACCAAGATTATAGGAAAGGTGGGCAAATATCTGATCCGAAAATTTCCGCGAACCGAGCGGCAGGCTGTAAGACAAAACGATCGGTCCGCACATCGAAACGCAATGCAGACTGCTGAATAATCCCAATACAAAAATTACATAAAATTCCCAGTTTGACATCGCGTTTTATTTAATCGAGCGGATAAAATTCAACTTCCGCGCTGCCGTTTTCATAAACATTGAGACCTTTGAGCGGCGGCGCATAAACATGAATCGTGATCGAATTTAGAAGATCGGTTTCGGAACAACTCAATTGATGGATATCGGGTTCGCCGACTCCGGCAATCAATCCCGCCGGAACTTCCAGCTGTGAACCGGCTCGAATTTTATTTTCCGGATCTCGATAAAATTTAGTTTCCGTGACCATTCCCTCATAAACCAACACCGCGCCGTGCGAACCGTCGTGATCGTGGATCAGACTGCGTTGTCCGGGAAGCCAGCCCAAA
>CADEFG010000165.1 GCA_902826505.1 uncultured Acidobacteriota bacterium | reverse complement strand
TCTGAGCCTTCGGCAGATCGCTGTAACCATCAACCTGAAGACGCCACACGTCATCTTTTTCGCGCTTTGCGCCGACTACATATTTTCCGCCGCCGCGCCGCGCTTCGCCTTTTTCGTTGCTGAAAGTCAATGTGAAAACGCCGACATCATACGCCAGATCTTTATCGATTTGCCGCTGAACGATGCGAAACGAGATCGCCAGCTTGCCGTTTTCTTTTTTGACCGAATCGAAAAAGCGTTTGAATCCTTCGAGAATTTTTTGCCGCCCGATCTGAATATTGTCGCCCGGCGCGAGATACGCCGCCGTTTCGCTGTAAAGATTGGCAACCAGTGCCGGGTCGAGCTTTCGATAGCCTTCGCTGAAACGCCGGTAAACTTCATCCAGACCTTTGTGCGCCGCAACGCCCGAATCCAAAGTTAAATCCGGCGCGACTTGCGCCGAAGCCGATGAAACGAACAAAACAATGGCGGCGAAAATCAAAAATAAATGTGTTTTCATAATTTTTTGGTATTGATCGAAAACAAACAATATTACGGATTGCGCAGCGAGCGCAACGCTTTTGTGATTGGCGGTCGCTTTTCGGTGAAATGCGGTCGGGAAAGAGTGAAAAAAAGGTTAGCTTTTGATCAGCGCGTCGAGATTTTTGCGGTACCGGCGGCTCGATAAATGTTTGGCGTCGGTTTTCAAAACGACCTCGAACTCACCGCCGAAAAGCGGTTGTAATTCCTTGATCTGCGCGACCCGAACGATCGTCGAACGGCGAATCCGGACAAATTCTTTCGGATCGAGTTTGCGTTCGATGCCGTCCATCGTTTCGCGCAAAATGAATTTTTCGCGTCCGGCGTGAAGCTCGATGTAATTGCCAAGCGAAGAAATCCAGTCGATCTGTTCGACATTCAAAAACCGGATCCGTTCGTTTTCTTTAACGGCGATTCGCGCAAGATAATTCGCTTCGGCGGGCTTCAGATTTTTGAGCAGATCCGCAAATTTGTTTTCGAGCGCTTTGTTTTCGCCCGCGATTGCGCGGCGGCGAACGCGTTCGAGAGTTTTTTGAAAGCGTTCCGGATCGATCGGTTTGAGGACGTAATCGAGCGCACCGGCTTCAAAAGCGCGGATCGCGTGTTCGTCGTATGCCGTCACAAAAACGACTTCGGGCAGATTTTTCGGATCCAATTTTTCGACCAGCGCAAAACCGTCGAGCAGCGGCATTTGAATATCGAGAAAAACCAGATCGGGCAGGAGCCGTTCGATCTCGGCAACGGCGTCGCGCCCGTTCGCGGCTTCACCGGCGACGGCAAAATCCGTTTCCTCCGCCAAAAGCTGACGAATCCCGCGCCGCGCGAGCGGTTCGTCATCAACGATCAAAACCCGGATTTTATTGCTCATCTTTGTGAAACGGAATCTTTATTTTGACTTCTAAACCGCCGCTCGCGCCCGCCGCGATCTCGAATTTCTGCCGCGCGCCGTAAAGTTTTTCGAGTCTTTCGCGCGTGTTTTTCAGACCGATGCCGTTTGATTCTTTTGACGAACCGCGCAAACCCGCGCCGTTATCGCTGACGCTGAGTTCTAAAAAACCGTTCGCGCGGCGGCTTGCGATCAGGATTTTTCCCTTTTCGGCAAGCGGCGCAATGCCGTGGCGAATCGCGTTCTCAACGAGCGGCTGCAGGATCAGATTCGGAATGCTGGCGTCCAGAGTTTCTTTTTCAACCTCAAAATCAACCGTCAAACGATCCTCAAAACGAATTTGCTCGATTTCCAGATAACCGCGCAGAAATTCCAGTTCATCGCGGAGTGAAACTTCCTGCGCGCCTTCGCTTTTGAGCGCGCCGCGCAGCAGCTCGCTGAGGCGCACGAGCATTTTATTGGCGTTTGGCACGTCGCCCGCGCGCATCAAAACGGAAATCGAATTGAGCGTGTTGAACAGAAAATGCGGGTGCAGCTGCATCTTTAAAGCGTCGAGCCGCGCCTCGGCGAGTCTGGTTTCAAGCTGCGAAGTGGCAAGCGCGAGCCGCGCCGTTTCGCGTTCGCGTTCAAGATAACGGCGATTGATCTCGCGCAGATTCCAGAGACCGAAGAGAATCCAGTAGATCAGCAGATCAACGTGAAATTCGGCGACGAAAATTTTTTGAAAATCTTCCGAAAAATTAAAAACCTTTTGCGGGCTGCCTAAAATTATCTGCCGCGCAAAGATAAAGATCGAAAAGTGAAAAATCGCCAGAACGAAAGCGACGAGAAAATGAAACGACAGATGGCGCGCGATTTTTCCGCGCCTGAGCGGAAATTTTTCCGAAAAGTAAACAACTGCCGGCGTCAGCAGCGCCCAGCCGTAACCGCAGATCAGCCAGATCGCGAGCGTCACCGGAAATGAAATCGACTGTCCGAAATAAGCGGCGTTGAGATAATTTTGCAGCGCGAAAAACACACCGAACAGCGTCCAGCCGAGCAAGACTAAAATTATTATTCGCCAATGACGCGCGATCGTTTCCATTTCCAACCGAAATCGAAGCGGCAGTTTTTTCCCATGTTTGCCGCCGATTTTCGCTATCATAGCACAGAGAATTTTTCGCGCGTCAAATTTTCAGCCGCCGGAATTTGCGGCGAAAGCGGATTTCAGTTTATTGAGAGATACAAAAATCTTGATATTTTTTCTTTGCGTCTTCGCGTCTTGGCGGGATATTAAATTGTGATTATTGAACAAGTTAATTGCCCGCCAAGACGCAGCGGCGCAAAGGTTAAAACCTGACGAAATTTAAGACTCACTATGCTGAAAACAATGATTCAATTTACTTTTTTTCCTTTTAATTCTCTGCCGCTCGGAATCGTGATCGTTGCGCCGCTGATTTTTCCGTCCGCGCCGCGTTCGAATATCACGGTCACGTTTGCCGTCGGCGCGATAAACTTATCTTTCGCCGCCGCGTCGGGCGCCAGCTCGAGGCGTTCGCCGCCCGCGAGTCCGATCAGTTTTTCGCCTTCCTGCGTAAAACTGACGACGCCCATCGGCGTTTCAAAACCGCCGAGATATTCGGCGAATTTGCCGTTCGTGACCGGTTTAACTTCCGCTTTCGGCGTCGGCAGCGGAAACGCCGAGCCGGGAACGGGCAGAATCGAATCGCCGTCCGCGATCTCCTGTTTTCCGGGATGCGTCGGAAAGATCGGGCGTTTCGGCTCGATGATCGGATTTTTGACGATTTGCGCGAGCGCTGTTTCAATGGCTTTTTCAAGCTGCACATCTTTCCCGCGCATAAAATCCTGCGGCATGATCTCGACATCAAGATCCGGCGCAACGCCGAAATTTTCGATTCCCCACGAGCTGCCGTCCGGGTTGTAAGCCGCCCGATTCGGCAGTTGGACGCGCCCGCCGTCAACAAATCGCGGCGTAAAAAAATACGGTCCGATGCCGCCGCCGCTCGTTCGTTTGCCGACGATCGTCCCGACCTTGCCGAGTTTGAACATCAACGCGCCGGTTTCCGCCGCCGAACCGTTCCATTCGTTAATCAGCATTACTTTGACGGGCGGCGCCGGATTGACCGGCGTCGCGATGTCTTCGCCGCCGCGAAACATATAATAATAGAGCGGTTTGCGGCGCAGCCATTCGATCAGATAATCGGGCGTCACGCCGCCGCCGTTAAAACGCTGGTCAATGATTACTCCGGCTTTGTCGGCGTTTGCCGTGAGTCCGCGAACCGCGTTCATAATGCCGTCGCCGTCGTAGTTTTCGATAAAAATATAGCCGAGCTTTCCGTTCGATAGTTTTTCAACTGTCTGGCGATTATTTTCCGCCCAATTCGCCCGTCGCAGACGGTTTTCACCGGCAGCCGGATAAACCGTCAGGGAACGCGCCTCGCTGGCGTCCGCGTTTTTGCTGACCGTAATGCGCGTTGGTTTGCCGATCGTGTTTTCAAAATATTCGAGAATGTTTTTCGCGGCGTCAACCTTTTTGCCGCCGACTTCCAAAAGATAATCGCCTTCGCGAACGTCCACGCCCAACGCGTCGAGCGGCGCGCTAAAGCGTCCGTTGGCGGAAGCATACGAAGTCGAGCGGTAAATTTTCTTAAAACGGTATAAACCGTTTTCGATCGCGTAATCCGCGCCGAGCAATCCGATATTGTTTCCGCGTCCGAAAGGCGGCGGCGCGTCGCCGCCGCCAACACCGAAATGACTGACCGAAACCGCGCCGAGCATTCTTTCGATCAGCGAATTCAAATCGCGGCGGCGCGTTACCGAAGGCAGATATTTGGCGTAATAGCTTTTCAAGCCTGCCAGATTTTGCCCGTGAAGCTGCGGGTCATAAAACCAATCGCGCATGATCCTGACCGACTCTCCGAAGATCTGCTGCCATTCTTCCGGCGGGTTGATCCGGATTTCCATCTTATTGAAATCCTGTTTGCCGTCGCCTTCTTTGACCGCGGTTTCCGCGCTCGTCAAAAAGTAATCGCGACCTTTTCGGTATAAAATTTTGCCGGCGTCGCCCGTGATGTCAACCGCGCCGATGTCGCCGACGATCTTCTCCAAGCCGTTCGGTTTTGCCGCGTCGAACGAATAAACCGAGGTCGTCTGGGCTTGCCCGTTAAGATCGCCGGGCGCGGCTGTCCATTCGTCAACGATCAGAAAAAGTTTGCCTGCTTTGCCCGCCGCGAGCCGGCTATAATCGCGCGGCGGCAAAGGCAGATCGATAAAACGATTTTCAAGCCCCGCAAAATCAATCTTCATCTTTTCCGCCGCGTCCGCCGATTTTGCTTCCGGATTTGCCTGTCTGTCCGGTAAAAAAGGCGCACGCGCGTCTTTTGATAAAACCAGCGCGTGAACCTTTCTGACAACCAGCGGACGCGCGAAAACGCCATTCAAAACGCCCCAGTTAAACTCGCTCGTCAGGGCGTTCGGGCTCGAAACGAAATACAGATATTTGCCGTTCGCGTCGAAAACCGGCGTTTGCGTATGTGTTTTGCCGTCGGTGATCTGAAACGATCTTTTCTGTGCCAGATCGTAGATAAAAACGGTTCCGGTGCGATTTTTCAAACGTTTCGCGTAGGTCAGAAACCGCGAATCGGGCGAGAAATTTGCCGACCAATCATCCTGCGCCGAATAATCCGAAGTGTCGATTTTCGTCGCCGTACCGTTTTCAATATCGACCAGCCACAAATTCAAACGGCGGTCGTTGAAAACCAGCTTTTTCGAATCCGGCGACCACGCCAGACTCCAATAAAACGACGGCGCTTTTTCGATCGCGATCTTTTTGACCGAATCGTTTTCGAGCGAGCGAAGATGCAGAAAATACTCGCCCGTTTCGTCCGAAAAATAGGCGACCTGTTTGCCGTCGGGCGAAATTGTCGGGTAGCGTTCAGCCGAACGGGAAGTGTTCGTCAAATTTTTGTAAGCGCCCGTTTTCGTCTCAAAGATCAGAACCTCGCCGCGTGCGCCGAACGCGATCTTTTCGCCGTTTGCCGAGGGCGCATACAATTCGAGAAAACGCATCGCGTTGGCGTTTTTCGCCAAAAGCTCGGACGTCTCGGGCGCCACCGAAATATTGACGATTTTGTCTTGATCGCTTGTTAGATCGAAAAGATGAATTCGCCCGTTCTGGACAAAAGAAATCTCGCTGCCCGCCCCGGCGGCATGGCGAATTCCCTGCGCGTCGAACTTCGTCAATTGTTTTGTTTGCTTGGTCCGGCGGTCGTAGGAAAAAAGATTGAAAATTCCCGTGCGGTCGCTCGTGAAGTAAATTTTATCGCCGAGCCACATCGGATTGGCGTCGTTAAAATTCTGATTCGGCAATTTCTCGGTCGCGCCGGTTTGCAAATCCGTGACCCAGACCGGCGAAGTCATACCGCCGCGATAAAAACGCCATTCGCCGAACGAAAAACGGCGCGGTGTGTAGGCGATTTGTTTGCCGTCGGGCGAAAATGCACCGTCAACGCCTTGCGGCAGCGGCAAACCTTCGGCAAGCGCCGGGTTTTCGACGTTCATTTTATAAAGCCGGAAAACGGTTTCTTCGTCGCGCGTCGTTTCAAAAACGACCGACTTGCCGTCCCGCGTCCAGGCAGCGACAAAATCGTTTTCCGCCATCATCGTGATCCGCTTCGGTTCGCCCGCGCCGTCCGCCGCAACGACGTAAACGTCCCAGGCGCCGCCGTTCGAACGCCAAAATGCGAGCCGCGTTCCGTCGGGCGAAAAAACCGGGTTGGTTTCTTCAAATTCGGTGTTCGTCAAACGCCGCGCCGCGCCGCCGTTTTTCGGGACGAGCCAGATTTTTCCCGCGTAGGTAAAAGCGATCTGCGTTTGATTATGCGCGACGCGACCGATCAGTAAAGGCTCGTTGGCGGCGGTTTGCGCAAAGATATTGATCCCGAAAAAAATCGGAAAGACGCTTAAAAATATCAGTTTGAACATAGGTTTTCCTTTAGATCTACCTAATTTTTAACACTTCGGAAAACTTTATTTCTTGAACTGAACAAACATTTTTGTATGAGTCTAACTTCGGCGCGTGGTTTTTCGATGTTTGGCAGGTGTCAGACCGAAAACGGATTTGAAGGTTTTACTCAGATGGCTCTGGTCGGCAAAACCGGCGGCGAGCGCAATTTCGCTGAGCGGCGCGGCGGTCGCCGAAATACGTTCGGCGGCAAACTCGACGCGCAGACGGCGCACATATTCGCCGATCGTACAGCCGAATTTTTGCCGGAACACGCGCGACAGATGAACCGGATGAACGCCCGCAATTTTGGCAACATCTTCGAGGAAAAAGGTTTCGGCAAAATTCGCGTGCAAAAAATCTTTGGTTTGGGCGAGCCACACCGGGAAATTCTTTTCAGCGGCGCGGATTTTGCTCCGCGCCGCTTCCGCCAGAATCTCCAGAATCAAACCCTCGATCGCGAGCGCCGAAAAAGCATCCGAACTTTGAAATTCGCGATAAAGTCTTTGCCCGAGATAATTGATAGTTTCCGTCCGGCAGCTTTCCGATTCGTCCAGGACGGTCAAATGTTCGCGGATCGAGGCAAGCCGTTGGAAATCGAATTTAACATTTAAAATCCGCACATTCGTTTGAAAATCAACCGCGTGAGATTCTTCGGGCGGGTGAAAAATGAAGGTCGAATGTTCGCGCAAAAAAGATTGCCGGTTGAGGTTTTCCAGATAATTTCCCGCCAGAACAAAACTTAACGAGGCAAATTTATGCGTATGCCGCGGTTGCCGCAAAGCGTGCGGATAAGCCGCTTCGGAAAGATTGAGACCGTTGATGTGCTTTGATCTTACGACCCGTTCGCCGGTAAAATTTCGTAAACCTTGTTCCATAAAATAACCTGTTAAGCTGTAAAATCCTGTTCGTTAAAGGCGTTGGTTAAAGTGTTTTGCGATTTTAAAGGCTCAACGATTTATTTTAAAGCAAAGTTGCAGGAAATTTTTGACGGCAACCGGATTTATTCGGTCGGAAAAATTTTGCGAAAGATGAATTGCAGGCAAAAATTAAAGAGAATCAGCAAACCGAGCGCGGCAATATAAACCAGCCAGCCAAGCGCGTCGTGTAAATTGCCTTCGGTCGCCTGTTTGCCGTAATAATAGGTCAGCACGCCGGTTGCCGTGACGCGCGCGGCATTGGTCAGCACGGCGATCGGAATCGCCGAGAGCATCAAGATCACGGCGCGCCAAAAATCCGAGGATTTCAAAAAGTCAAACCAGCCGTTTTCGGTTAATTCGCGTTTTGTCCGCGTAAAAAAGGCGAGAATCAAGGCGAGCGTCATGAGCGTCATCAAACTGCGTATGCCGCTGCACGCCTCGACGACTTCGAGCGCGATGACCTGCGTCGCGCCGTTTGGCAGAATCTCGAAAACATTGCCTTTGCGGACGGTCGGAATTTCGAACAGCCGGATTCCCCAAACCGCGATCTGCGAGGCGTAAATCTGCAACGGAAAGGCGATCTTGTTAAAAATTATCTGCGGAATCGGGATGGCAAGCAAAAGGAGCGCAAACGGCACGACCAGAAACCGCAAAATCCGCGTTCCGAAAAAATAGACGACAATGCCGCCGAGCATCAGCACCAGCGAAACGCGCTGCGTAAAAAGTTCCGCGCCGAGACTGCCGCCCAAAAGCATCAAAAGCGCCAGCAAGATCGCGCTGCCGCCAAGCCAGAAGCGCGGCGTTTTAACGATTTTTTGAAGCTCGTCCGATTCCATCCAAATGATAAAACCGATCACGAACGGGACGAGCAAACCATGCGAATAATTTTCGTCCGTCCACCAATCGCGTCCGAGTTTGACGAGCACATTGCCATAGAGAAACGCGAGCATAAGGGCGATCAAAACGGGTTTCCAGAGCGCTTTAAAATTGATCGAATCTGAATTCATCGGCGTAATTCGTAAATGACAGGAAAGGTCAAATCGCGAAGATTTTCCGCAAATGGTAGCTTACCACAGAAAAAATTGCCGATAAACATTTAACTTTTCATCAAATGTTGACCGGCAATTTTTCTTTTTAAGAGTTTCAGCAAACGCGGATTTTACGGCACGAACACGTTCGGGATCGGGCGATCGCCCGCCGCGCCGAACGAAGTTATCAAAACTCCGGCAGTTGTCCGGTTGATAAACCAGGTCGCGACCGATGAACGGAAAACCGCCGCGTCAAAACGTCCGTCGCCGTCATAATCGCCCGGTGCCGGAGTGTCGCCATTTGCGCCGAACGGGAACGAAAAGAACGAACCGTCTTCCGAGCGCTGGACGAACCATTCACCCGACGATGGACGAAAGATCGCGATGTCGGCTTTCCCGTCGCCCGTCCAATCGCCCGGCACGGGTTTATCGGTCGAAATGCCGAAGCTGAACACGCGCGTCAGATTATTTGA
>CADEFG010000164.1 GCA_902826505.1 uncultured Acidobacteriota bacterium | reverse complement strand
GGCGCGCGCGACAATTCCGAGGGTTTGATGGCACAGCCGCGAAGCCGGAATCAGAAGCGCGGCTTTAACTTCATAACTGATAAGGCGTTCGGCAATACGCGGCGCGAGTTCGCTGGCAACCAAAGCCGCGTTCGGAATCCAGCTACTCAAACTCCACCAAACGCTGTTGAGTTTGCCGATCACGCCGTTGGCTTCGTATTCGAGCAAACGGTCGATCGGAATTTGCGCGTTACGGTCTTCTTTGACCGCCGCCGCGTCGTAGCCTTTTGCCGCGTAAAGAAAATCTTCGGCATCGACCTCGATCGGAAATTCACGGAAATTTACGTCGCCGTCTTTTGAATTCAGATCAAACGGGTCGGTTCCGTCAATATATGCTCCGGCAGACGAAATCAAGCCAAGATTGAGCATCGGAAGTGCTCGCTGCAGAGGCGCAAATGGCGCGCGAAGGTTTTCGACAAAAGGATAATTCGTTAAATTTTCGTTTCCGTTCCAGCTTTTGAAACGTCCCGAAAATTCGCCGACTTTCTCAATCAATTTCATAGCGATTTATAAGTTAAATTTTAAATTCTTTATCAAAATCAAAATCTTTGGAAACAGTTTTTGACGCAAGCGGCGCGAAGCTTTTACCCGAAATGATAAAAAATGCAATCAAAGCGGCAAGCATCGCGGCAACCAAAATCCAGACCGAATATTCATGCAGATTGTTGAATTTGATTCTCAAAGGATCGTCAACCGCAATTTCGTCAATCGGTTTGCCCATCTGTGCCTTGACGAAAGAGAGCCACAAAGCGATGACAAATTGCCCGATCGCACAAGCCACCGTCAGCAGTAAAAGCAAAATCCTTTCCGTCCAAAGCATCAACCGGTTCGTGCCCGCCGAAGCGGCAAACGAACTCGCCAGCAAGATCAAGCCGATTATCAAGCCGCTGATGTTGATGATCATCAAACTCCGCGACACCATTGCGCCGGCAAGTTCACGCGAAGGCAAAACGGCAAATGCGCTGGGAGCGACCGCAAAACTGAAAAAAACAGCCGCGCCGAGCCATAAGCCAATCAGCAAAAGCCTTGTATTTGAAAGAAATTTCATAGCTTAAACTCGCTTTTATTATGAAGTTTTTCGCCGAAAAGGGCAAAAGCTCAATCAACTAAAAAGTGAAACGGCTAAAGGCAAAAATAAAAAGTCGGTGCGGAAGTTTCTTTTTTTCGGCAAAAACTTGAAGTGAGCCGTGTTTTTATTGCATAATTTTACTGGCAAATATTGTTTGTCGGATTTGAAATCCTCATTTCCAGATTCCCTACAAAATCTTATTTCTTAAAATTCACATTAGTCGTATGGAAATCTTTAGAAGCAAACGTGTTTTTGTTTCGCTGCTCTTATCAGCCATAACCGCTCTGCTGGCTATTCTTTCGTGGGAAATTATTGTCGGCTTTGCCGTTTATCTCGGCAGTTATCTGAACGTCGAAAAAGTTTCGCTTAATGCGTGGAGTTTTCTGGCAATGATCCTACTGGCGCTCGCGGTCGGTTTTCTGACGGAAAAATTCAGCGTCAAACGAATTCTGAAATTTGCGGTTCCGATCGCAGTCATTTGGGCAATCTTATCTTTTGCGGCGGCAAAATATTTTTCGGTCAACCTGTTTTTTATGCGGGTCATTTCGGTGATGTTTCTGCCGATTTTTGTGGTGCATCTGAAAAAACTCTGGCTGATCGATTCGGAACTGACGGAAAAATTGGTCGATCTCGCCTCAGCCGGTCATATTCTCGAAGGTAAATCCGCCGATTTGCGCATCGAAAGCGGCTTAAAACTGCTTGAAACGGTTTTCCCTCTGTCCGAAACGATAGTTTTTCGGCTCGATGAATACGAAGGTTTGACACCGATCGGGCGGGCGCGAAACGGGAATTCGATCGACTCTTTGGTTGAACGGCAAAACGCCTGGCGCGAAAGTGTGGCGCTTTGCGAACGCGCTTTGGAATCGCGCCAAACGGTTATTGAATCCGATGAAAATAAAGCAAAATCGGCGCAGATCGCGCTTCCGCTGATTTACGAAGGGGTTTGTGTCGGCGTTTTGTTCGTCAAATTTCACCGCGATTTTGAACGCGCCGACCAAAATGTGCTGGAATCCTTTTGCGGACAATTGGCTCGGAATTTTCAGCGTAAAGAATTGCGCAGCAAAGATTTGCCGAATAAATTCTGGTGGAGTTTTCTCTCGACGAATTCAGCGGAAAACCGCATCGGCACGACGAGCTTGATAAAAAGTCTGATGAAGGAACAATCCTTCAGCGCACTGGCAAGCTCGTATTTGAAAGAGGCGCACGCGATCGCTTATCTCGACGGGACGCTTGCCTATCTTAATCGTCAGATGCGTCATCTGGCAAAATTGAACCCGCAGGAAATCTACGAACTCGACCTTTTCGGTCTTTTGGAGAATTTTAAAACCGAAGTTTTCAGCGAGCCTCATCTGGCGATCCGGCGGGTTTTGCAAACGGGTGAAAATTATCAGAACGAACTATATTTTCAGAAAAAAAATCGAACCCTCGATTTACAAATTTCGCTTGTCAAAGCGCCGTCAGACGACGTTTCGATCCACGAAACCAATGTGACGACAAAACCGGCGTGTTTTCTGATCACCCTGCGCGATATTTCCGCCGTCAAGGAAAACGAAAAACTGCGTTCGGATATGGCGAGCTTGATGTCACACGAGCTGCGGACGCCGATCACGAGCATCAAAGGCTTTGCCGAATTGATTTTGATGGACGAGACAATTTCGGAAGAAAACCGCGAGTTTTTAATGATTATCGCCAATGAATCGCAACGGTTGTCGAAAATGCTCTCGACCTTTCTGTCGGTTTCAAATCTTGAACAATCCGACAAAAAGGAAGTTTCCAAAACGGCGGTCAAGCTCGACACGGTTGTTCACGAAGTTGTTGACGAGATGCAGGAATCCGCCAAACGCAAACGAATTCGCCTGGTCGAACAGACTAACGACAATCTGCCGCCGATTGCCGCTGACAAAGGTTTGATTCGCCGCGCGGTTTCAAATTTGGTTGACAATGCCATCAAATATAGTCCCGAACGAACATCCGTGATGATCTCGACCGTTCTGGAAGCCGATTTTCTACGCGTCGTCGTCGAAGATCGCGGTTACGGGATTGACCGCAACGACCACGAAAAAATCTGGCAAAAATTTTACCGCGTTGTGCGCGACGGACAGGACAAGGAAGACGAATCAACCGGTTTAGGACTTTCGCTCGTTAAAGAGGTTATTGAACAGCATGGCGGCGTGTGTGAGGTCGAATCGGAGGTCGGGCAAGGTTCGCGCTTTAGTTTCACGCTTCCGCGCCTTTAGTTCATTGAACATTTATCATTAATCATTCATCATTTATTAAACGGAAGCCGAATGGTCAATGATAAATGGTCAATGATAAATGTTTACGACGAACTTTTCGCCTTTTGCGAAGCGGAGAATTTTGCGGGCTACGACCCGTTTGACGGTTTGAACAGCCGGATTTTTCAAGCCTCGCCGCTCAAAAATTCGCGTTTTGCGCGGCTTGCGTGGCTTCAGATGGTCAAGCGTTCGGCGAAAAATCTGCGCCCGCTTTTGAAGATCGAAAAGGGCGTCAACGCCAAAGGAATCGCGCTTTTCGCGCTTGCCGAACTCTCGCGGTTTCGCGCCACGCAAAATAAAAAACACGCCGCCAACGCCAAAAATCTGCTCGAAAAGCTTCTCGAATTAAAAATTGAACTTCCAAAAGACAAATACATCAAACAAAAAAGCGCATTCGGTTATAATTTCGACTGGCAGTCTCGTGTTTTTTTTGCACCGCAGGGAACGCCGACGATCGTTCCGACGGCTTTTGCGGCGCAGGCTTTGACCGAGGCTTACCGGCTTTTCGGCAACGAAGATTACCGGCAAACGCTGGTCGAAACCGCGCGTTTTATCGAAAATGATCTACAGCGTCCGGTTCAAAACGAAACCGAAATTTGTTTTAGCTACACGCCGCTTGATTACACTAAAATTTACAATGCTTCGCTGCTTGCCGGAGAAGTTTTAGCAAATGCCGGCAATCTTGCGGGCAACAAAAGGTATTTTGAATTGGCTGAAAAGACCGCTCATTTTGCGATCAATCATCAGTGTGAAAACGGTTCGTGGGCTTACGGCGCAAAATCGAAACAGGCTTGGGTTGATAATTTTCACACCGCCTATGTTTTGCTTTCGCTTTTTCGTTTGCAAAAATTAATTCCGAATTTCCGGTGCGAAAAGACAATCGCCAAAGGCTTGGAGTATTGGCTCGAAAACTTTTTTCTCGCGGACGGGACGCCGAAATATTACGACCGGGAAACTTTTCCGGTTGATATTCATTCGGCTTCGGCGGCAATTGTCGCGCTTTGTGAATTAAACGGGTTTGATGCACGATGTTTGCCGCTGGCGGAAAGAGTTGCGCACTGGACGATCGAAAATATGCGTGACGCGCACGGATTTTTCTATTATCAAAAGCGAAAGAAAACTTTGATCAAAACACCGTTTATGCGGTGGTCGAACGCCTGGACGGCATTCGCTATCGCCCGGTTGATCGAGGTTAAAAACAACGCGGAACAGTTTTTAAATGAAGGAAACTTATAAAGATTATTTTAGATCGCGCTCGGCGGCACAACGATACGCAAAAGGTCGCCCGCGTTTTCATTCGTTTGTAATTGAAAGAATCAGAAGTTTTCTCGCGCCCCGAAAAGCCTTAAAACTCGTGTTGGATGTCGGTTGCGGAACAGGACTTTCGAGCGTGGCGCTGAAAAGGCTTTCCGAACGGGTTGTCGGGATTGATATTTCCGCCGGGATGTTGAATTTTGCGGAAAAAGCCGCCGCCATCGAATATCTTCTCGCCTCTGCCGAAAATCTTCCTTTTGGTGCCGGGAAATTTGATCTGATCACGATTTCGCAGGCGATTCATTGGGTTGATCACGAAAAATTTTTCGCCGAAGCCGATCGTGTTTTAAAGCCAGAATCGCTGATCGTTGCTTATGACAATTATTTTCAAGGTCAGATGATCGGGAATCCGGCATTTAATGATTGGTATAAAAACGAATTTTTGAAAAATTATCCGGTTCCGCCGCGCGGCAAACGCGAATTTGATCAGGCAAGCAAATATGCCGCCGGATTTGTTCTAAAACGCGAAGAATTTAACGAAAATACGCTTGAGTTTTCGGCGGAAGAAATGGTTAATTATCTGGTGACGATCAGCAATGTGATCGCGCGGGTTGAAAACGGCGCCGAGGCAATTGAGAAGGTTTCCGAATGGCTGGCAAAAAGTATAAAGCCATTTTTTAATGATAAAACAAAAAAAAACTTCGCCTTTATCAATCCGGTCTGGTATTTTCACCGGAGCGCGTGAAATTTATGAATATTCAAGAATATAATAGTCGCGCTTGGGACAATGAAGTCGAACGCGGAATTTCCTGGAGCATTCCGGTCAGCGCGGAAGCGATCGAACGTGCGCGCGGCGGCGAATGGGAAATTGTTCTGACGCCGAAAAAGCCGGTTCCGCGTCAATGGTTCGGTGAAATCAAAGGCAAAGATATTTTGTGTCTGGCTTCGGGCGGCGGACAGCAGGCACCGATCCTCGCGGCGGCGGGCGGACGCGTCACGTCGTTTGACAATTCCGCCAGACAGCTTGCCCAGGATCGTTTTGTCGCCAAAAGAGATAATTTGGAAATTCGTCTGGAAAAAGGTGACGCGGCTGATTTATCGCGGTTTTCTCAGAGCAGTTTCGATTTGATCTTTCATCCTTGCTCGAATTGTTTTATCCCGAATCTCGAACCTGTCTGGCGCGAATGTTTTCGGGTTTTGCGAAGCGGCGGCGTAATGCTGGTCGGTTTTACCAAGCCGGAGGTTTTTATTTTCGATCGTCAGGCGGAAGAAGACGAAGGCGTTTTGCGGGTCAGACATTCGCTGCCGTATTCCGATCTCGAATCGATCGGCGACGCCGAACGCGCCGAAATCATCGAAAGCGGTCGCCCGCTGGAGTTTAGCCACACGCTCGCGGAACAGATCGGCGGACAAATCGCCGAAGGATTTGTCATAACGGGTTTTTACGAAGATTACTGGGGCAGCGAAGAAGCTCTGCTTGATAAATATATGCCGGCGTTCGTTGCTTTGAAATCAGAAAAACCATAAGGATTTTGCTTTGCCCAACATTTCCGAAATTTTGAAAAATGCCACTGAAATTCTGCAATCGAGCGGAATTGCCGAAGCCCGCCGCGAGGCAAACTCGCTGCTTGCTTTCACGCTCAAAAAAGACCGCACCTTTCTCATCGCGCATAATGATTATGAGCTTTCAGACGCGGAAGAAAGAGCTTTTCTTGCAGTTTTAACGAGACGCGCCGGACGCGAACCTTTCCAACATATCACGGGCACGCAGGAATTTTACGGTTTGGATTTTATCATTACGCCCGATGTGCTGATTCCGCGTCCGGAAACCGAATTGATCGTAGAAAACGCGATCGAGATTTTGAAAAAACTTGAAAACCCGCGTTTTTGCGAGGTTGGCGTCGGTTCGGGCTGTCTTTCGGTTGCGATTCTCTATCATGTCGAAACGGCATCGGCAATTGGTCTGGACATTTCGGAGAAAGCGCTTGCCATTGCCGGATTAAATGCCGGAAAACACCGGGTTTCGCAAAGGCTGGAGCTGAAAACTTCCGACGTTTTCGCCGTCTTGAAAAACGCGGAGTTCGATTTGATAGTTTCAAACCCGCCGTATATTCCGCGCGGCGACATCGAAAACTTGCAAGCAGAAGTTCGCCAATTTGAACCCTTAACGGCACTGACCGACGGTAAAAACGGTCTTTCGATCATCGAAAAAATCGTTGCCAACGCGCCCCGATTCTTAAGACCGCACGGCTTTTTACTGATGGAAATCGGTTTTGATCAAGCCACAACCGTCGAACAAATGTTTGACTCGAAAATCTGGCAAAAGATCGAAATTTTGCCCGATCTTCAAGGCATTCCGCGAACGGTTAAGGCTCAAAAAAGGTAAAAAGTGTCAAAGGTAAAAAGGTAAATGCGGTAAAAGGTAAAAAGGGCAATCGTTAGAGTTAAAAAAAACTGATCTTTAGACAAATCCTGATCAATACAAATAATTAAGTTTAACGTTTGCCTTTTTTACCTTTTATTCTTTGACCCATTTGCCCTTTTTACCTTTGACACTTTTTTACTTCTCTTGTGGCGCGAATTTTGCTATATTTCAATTAATCAAATCAAACGTTTTATTTTGATACATTTTAGACCGATTATTTGGAGGTAACTATGAGAAACGAATACGAAAGAGAAGAAACGAGCGCAACAACAAAATTGACATATTTATTGGTCGGCGGCGGAATCGGAGCGATTTTAGCTCTGCTGTTTGCGCCTAAATCGGGCGAAGAGCTGCGCGGCGATATTGCTGACGTAACACGCAAAGGAATTGAAAAAGGCAAGGAAACTGCCGGTCAGTTACAGGAAAAAGCGGGCGAATATTACGAAGTAACGCGCGAAAAAGCCGCCGAATATTATCAAACGGCGCAGGAAAAAGTCGGTGAAATCAAGGAAAAAGCGGGCGAACTAACCGAAAAGGCAAAAGGCGCGGTCGCGCAGTCGGCGAATCCTTTTACCGCCGCGATCGAAGCCGGAAAGGAAGCTTACACGGAAGAAAAACGCAAAACCGAATCGAAAGCGATTACCGAAGGTCGTCCGACGTATCCGGTTGAAAAAGAAGGTTAATCTATGAATGCGAATGAGCCGCAATTTTGGATGATGATTGCGTCAATCGTCATTGCGATCTGTTTTATCGTGATGGCGATTGCGCTGATCGCGATTGCCGTGATTGTCAGAAAGATCGTCGGCACGGTCAACCGGGTCGAACAAAAGGTCGAACCGATCCTCGGCAAGATCGAACCCTTAATGATTCAGGTCAATGCGATCGGCGAACAGGGCAAGCTGATTTCGACGCAGTTTAACGAGATTTCGGAAAATCTTTCGACGGCGACGAAATATTTTGCCGAATCTGCCGGCTTGGTGCGCGAAGAAGTTGCCGAACTCAAACAACTCGTCGGGCAAACGGCGCTGGTCGCGAAAGATAAGGTCGAACTCGTCAGCAATACGATCGACCGGACAAATATGCAGGTTATTTCGACGACCGAATTTATCCAAACAAAGGTTGTCGAACCGGCGCGTGAGATCGCTGCGATCATGGCTGGCGTGCGCAAAGGTCTCGAAGTTCTGTTCGCGCCCGCGCCGAAACAAATTGACCGCGTTTATGTTGACGACGAGCTGTTTATCGGCTGATCTTTTGAACCAATAAAAAAAACAGAAAGGCGCGAAATAATTTCGCGTCTTTCTGTTTTTAAAGATGAATTCGGCGAAGGTAAAGTCAATTAATCGAAGTTTTTGACGATTGATCGGTTGTCAACGACGATTTTCACCGACCTAACGGTGATTTTCATTATTGCAACGCTGTTTTTCACCGACTAATCAGCATTTTTTCACACAAAATAGACGATTTTACGGTTATCGGCGGCGATTTTCAGCGGTTTTTCGTGAATTTCACTCTTTTGTTAAAAAGTTCGAGTATTATTTCGCGTAAATTGCCAGATTGCGGATGAATGAAAAAATTTTACTCGTTTTGTCGCTGACAACAACTGATTTAATAGCGCCCGCAAAGACTTCCGACGCGTGATGCGAACGGATTTCTAATGCCGAACTTTTTGGTGAGAGTCAAAACGGTCAAATCTTGATTTTTCCCGGATTTATTTACTCACCGGTGAAGGATTCATCATCGTCGGGTTGATGATGAATCGAAAAATGTCCGGTGGAGAGAAACGAATTCATTTCGCTTTTTTCATTTTCGGCGTTTAATTCCGTTTCCATTTCCGATTCGC
>CADEFG010000163.1 GCA_902826505.1 uncultured Acidobacteriota bacterium | reverse complement strand
AAAAAAAAACTTTGAAAAAATCACAATTAGCGTTACAATTTTGTGAAATTTTAGAACTACCCTTCAATCCACAAAATTATGGTTCCACAGATCGAAACCGCGCGTTTATTATTGCGGACATACAAACCTGACGAAATGGAAAGCGTTTATGAATTAAGCTCTGATAAAGATGTCACCAGGCATTTTCCGGCAGGTTTTAAGATAAGTAAAGAAGAAGTTCTGGCGAGCCTGCCAAAGCGTTTGGAGCGTTGGCAGACGCAAGGTTTCGGGCAATTCGGCGTGTTCGACAAATTTGCCGGAAATTTGATCGGTTACAGCGGTTTTCAGTATCTCGACCAAACCGAACTGGTCGAAATTTATTACGGCTTTTTCAAAAAACACTGGGGCAAAGGTTTTGCGACCGAAGCTGCGCGGGCGGTTTTGCGGTTCGGGTTCGAACAGGTCAAGCTTCCCAAAATTGCGGCGGTGACGCATCCCGAAAATCATGAGTCCCAAAAAGTATTAAAAAAACTCGGCTTTAATGAGGGCGTATTGACGGAGTTTTACGGTGTGAAAGCTGTTTATTTCGAATTGACGGCAGAAGAATTTTCGCCCGCGGAAGAATTTTACGATTTGAATTTTACGGAAGGTTGAAACCGGTTTGGAAATTAGTGAAATATTAAAAACGATCAGCCTGGAAGTTGCGCCCGAAATGTTTACGCTCGTTTCTTTGCGTCACGAAGATTGGCTGAGATTACTTGAAAATCCCGAGCTTTCGCCGCGTATGACGGCGCCGTTTATGATTTTTAAGGACAAGTTCGAAACCACGCTGCTGCTCGACGAAGTTGACTTTGAAACGCTGCGGCACGCCGTCCGCGATGCAAAGATCGAAAAAGGTTTCCGGCTGCTGACATTTGATCTGGTGATGGATTTTACGGTCGTCGGGTTTCTCGCGGAAGTGGCGCGGATTTTAGCCGAAGCCGAAATCTCGATCATCGCGCTCTCGGCTTTTTCACGCGACCATCTGCTCATAAAACAGGAAAATTTGGGCAAAGCATTACTGGCTTTAAGAAATATTTAGAAAATCCGGTAGTCTTTCCGGTGAAAAACTCAATCCCTTCAACCAATCTGAAAGTCAGGATTTTTTTGACCTTCCATGAAAGTTATAACGAAAAATCAATCAAAATTAACTGCAAATTTCTATTTGTAAAAATATTTCATGTCCCCGAAGCATCATTACAGCCGGGTGCGGCATCTATTCAGCAGATTCCAAAATAAGATGTAAAAAATGAAGTTTTACCCGCAGATTCTTCACATCTTTAAAATCGTTCTATAAATTTAGGAAAATTTTGGTAGAAAACAGTCCGACCATTTACTACTTTGGGAGTTTTTATGATGGAAAATGAAGTAAATTATTGTGCCGCCTGCAAAGCAGATTTCGCTCAAAGATTTAATTTCTGTCCCAATTGCGGAGGGAAATTATCAGCCGCCGAAAAACCGCCGATCTCAAGGCAATTTGCCGTTGATGAAATTATTAATAAACCCGAAAAAGTTCAATTCGAAACTCCTTACCGGGTTACGATCGTCCGCGAGAAAAACGTCAAACAGCGTAATATGCTGCTGCTCGGTGCGATTTTATTGATGACGGTTCTTGGTATCAGCGGCGTCATCTTTTCGATTTTCAACAAAGCGCTCGACATTGGGGCGATCGATTCCGATGATATGTTGTCATTTATCGGCGAAATTGATCCGGTGACAATGGATCCCGCCGATGAAAAAAAGAAAGATAAGAAAAAGGACGGCGGCGGCGGCGGCGGGCGCGGCGATAAAGAACCCGTGCAGAAAGGTGTCGACGCCACGCAGGTTGACAAACCTTTATTTTCGCCCTCGAAAGATTACGTGAAAATGACGGACCCCGACCTGAAGATTCGCGCCGCCACGCAAGGCACAAAAAAAACGCCGGTTACAAATGAACCGTATGGTTTGAAAAACGGCGGTTTGATTTCGTCTGACGGGCAAGGCTGTTGCGGTGGACAGGGAAATGGAAAGCAGCGCGGGCAGGGCGATGACGATGGAGACGGCATCGGACCCGGAAAAAAAGGCGGTTACCGCGGTGGCAGCGATGGACCGGACGGCGGTAATGTCGATGATGAAAAAATCCTGCCGAAAGTAAGGATGGGCGCGACCCAAGCACTTAAAATCCTGACCAAACCGAGGGCTATTTATACCGATCTAGCGCGTCAGAATGTCGTTCAGGGAAAAGTGATTTTAAGAGTTACGTTTTTGGCGAGCGGCGCCATCGGCGGAATTTCGGTCGTTTCCGGCTTGCCGAGCGGTTTGACCGAACAAGCGATCGCGGCGGCGCGTTCGATCAAATTCGAACCGGCAAAGGTCAATGGCGTTGCCGTCTCGATTACGAAAACAATTGAATACAGTTTTGCGATCTTTTAATCCGCTCGTTGATTTCCGGTTTGTTTTAAAAATCAGACCCTAAAATTGCAATAAAAATAAAAGGGCAACTTTCAAGTTGCCCTAAATATTGAATTTTATTGGTGGAGACGAGGGGGATCGAACCCCTGACCTCTGCAATGCCATTGCAGCGCTCTCCCAGCTGAGCTACGTCCCCATTTTCAAAGTTTGAACCGGAAATTCCAGTTTAAGCCGAATAAAAAATATAACAATCTGTTTTCGATAACGCAACTGTTGATGAATAAATAACGTTTGTCAAAAGGCGCACTCTTTACTTTTTAAAAATAGGCAGTGATAATATTGCTTTTCGGCTTGTCCAAAGTTAATAAATGCGCCAACTCGAGTTCTTAAAACGTCAAATTCTCATCACACACGTTTCGGGAATTCCCGTGCGGATGGATTTTCGTTGGTTTTTTGTGCTGGCGCTGATGACCTGGATCACGGGTGTAAATCTTTCCAATTCAAAACTTATCGATAATTTTGCGACCTGTCTGATTTTCGGTCTGCTGACGACGCTTGTACTTTTCGTTTCGATCTTTCTCCACGAATATGCGCATGCGGCGGCGGCGCGAATGGAAGGCGTCGAGGTTTTGGAAATTGTGCTTCATCCATTTGGCGGTCTGGCGCGTTTTCGTCGGGAACCCGATACCCCGCGTGCCGAATTTCGGATTGCGATCGCCGGACCGGCGGCGAGCTTTTTGATTGCGATCGCTTTCGTTGTTGCAATGGCGATTGCCAACGCCCTTGAGCTTAAAATTTTCGTGACGCTCGCATTTTTTCTGGCGCTTTGGAATTTTCTGCTCGCGGTTTTTAATATGTTTCCGGGTTATCCGCTCGATGGCGGCAGAGTTTTGCGGGCGTACCTGTGGCGGCGCGGCACAGATTTGAATGAAGCGACGATTTTGACCGGGAAGTTCGGGAAGATCATTGCGCTGGCGCTGGTTGTTTTCGGGTTGATTATTTTATTAACGGCGAAAGATGGTTTTTTTACGGGGTTTTGGACGATCTTGGTCGGAATTTTTTTGTATGATGCGGCGCAGGGAATCATCAAACAGGTCAACGAATTTGAAAATCTGAGCGTCGAGGAAGCAATGCAGCTTCCGGTGACGGTCGAGCCGGAATCGAATGTTTTGAAATTTGTCGACACGGTGTTGCCGATTCATCGCCGGACGGTTTTTCTGGTCGCGGAAAACAAACAATTCTATGGCGTTTTGATTCTTGAAGATTTAAAGAAATTGCCGCGCGAAGATTGGCAAAAAACGAAAATCCGCAATGTTATGCGTCCGGTCGCGCCTGAATTTTTTGTTGAAGCCGAAGCCACTTTGAGCGAAGCGAAAGCATTGATGCGCGAAAACGGAATCGGTTCGCTTGGAGTGCTGAACAGCCGGGGCGAATTGGTCGGATTTTTGCAGCGCGGCAGACTGCGAAAAAGAAATTAAAAAAAATGTAAATCGGGAATGTGAAAAACTTTTATTTTGGAAAGCAATCCAAACCATGGTTTTATTGCATCGAAAAGAAGATTAATAAACAAAAATCACTCCTGCGTGAAGCAAATTTTGACAAGTTCTCGCGTCAGTTAAAAAGGTAATTCGACAAAAATTCAGATTATTCAACGAATTGACGATAACGAAAAAGGGATTAAACAAACCGGCTCGATAATTGATACTATAAAAGTTTAAGTTCGGCAGATGCAGATAACCGATTACATACCAAATATAAGCAACCTGCGAAATGTTTTTGACATTACGCTGGTTTTTATCATTGTTTATGTCGTTCTGAAACTTTTGCGCGGCACCCGCGCCGTTCCGACCGTGGTCGGGATGGTTCTGCTCGGTTTGCTTTACTGGCTTGCCGTTGCCCAGGAACTGACGACGCTCGAAACGGTTTTGCGTTCGGCGGTTCCATATATCGGTTTTGCCGTGATTATTCTTTTCCAATCGGAAATTCGCCAGGCGCTGATCTATTTCGGCAATCGTTTGCGATTTCCGATTTTGCGCCGCCAACGCGGAAGTTTAGGCGAAACGATCTATGATGAGGTCGTGCTTGCGGTGACGACGCTGGCTTCGGAAAAAACCGGCGCTTTGATCGTCATCGAACGCGATGTCGGTTTACGGAATTTTATCGACGCCGGTGTCCAGCTCGATTCAAAACTGAGTTACGATTTGCTGGTCACGATCTTTAATCCGTCGACGCCCCTGCATGACGGCGCGGTGATCATTCAGCGCGAGCGGATTGCGGCGGCTTCGGTATTTTTGCCGCTCACAAAAAATCCGGGCATTTCGCGCGAGCTCGGCACCCGGCATCGGGCGGCGATCGGCGTGACGGAAGGCTCGGATGCGATTTCGGTCGTCGTTTCCGAGGAAACGGGTTTGATCACTTACGTCGAGAACGGCACGATGAAACGGCATCTCGACACGACGCAGCTTCGCAGTTTGCTTTTGAACGCGATGGAAATTCCGGTCGTCGAGCGTAAACGCGAACAAACAAAAACGATGAAGGAATCGGAAACGGAGATTACGGTTGGCTAACGAATATTGGGCAATGATTTTAACCTAATTCAAAACATTGTCCGTTTTCCATTATCAATTATCCATTGATTTATGCTATTCCCGACAGAAAAATTTTTTGAAAAAGATCAGCGGCAGGCGTTTTTTGGGCGGATTCTGCGTAAGATTTTTCTTGATGATTGGGCGATGAAACTGATCGCGCTGATCATTACGCTTGGTTTATGGCTTGGCGTGACCGGACTTCGCACTCCGACCTCGCGGCGGATCACGAGCGTGCCGCTCAGTTTACGCGTCGCCAACGACCTGGAAATTACCAATTCGCCGGTGACCGAGATCGACATCAAAATTTCGGGCGACAAGAGCAAGATCGACCAGATCAACCAGCGAGATTTGGTCGTTTCGGTCGATTTAACGGAAGCCCAGGCAGGCGACCGAACCGTCCAAATCACGCCCGACAATGTCAGCATCGAACTGCCCGCCGGTTTTAAACTCGAAGAAATTCAGCCGAGTAAAATTGCCGTCAGACTTGAAAAAATAATCGAACGGGATGTGCCCGTAAAAGCCGAAACCGAAGGCGGCGTGGCAGATGATTTTGAAATTTACGCTTCATCAACCAACCCGCTAACCGTCCGTGTTCGCGGACCCGAAAGTTTTGTCAAACCGCTTGATTCAATTTCGACCGAAAAAATCAACGTCGAAGCCAAACAGGAAGATTTTACCGCTGTCCAGGTTTCGCTGAATCCCGTCAATCCGAAGATTCGACCGATTGACACGACCGTTGTCGATGTAATTTTCCGGATCGGCGAAAAACGGATCGAAAAGGCTTATCTCGTGCCGGTCAAAACCGAAAACGGAAGCAAAACCGCGACTGTCGCGCTTTTCGGCGCACAATCGATTTTTACAAATCTCCGTTCCGAAAATTTAAGGGTCGAGCTCACAAAGGGCGAAACGGGCGAAAATTCGCTTAGCCTGATCCTGCCTGCCGATATTCAGGGCAAGGTCGAGATTCGAAAGCTGAAAATCAACTAGAAGGCTTTTTGTCCGATTGAAAAACTATATTCGACCATTTTAACCACCGAAACCGGTTTGCCGTTTTTGAGAACCGGCGAAAACCTGATTCCACGGGCGGCACGGATGGCTTCCTGATCCAATCCATAACCGAGAGGTTTGATGACGATCGTCTGGGTAACTTTGCCGGTCGAAGCAAAAAGCACGGCAACGACTATTTTGCCGGTGACAAATGAATTTCGCGCCTGATCGTTGTAATTAAGCCGCGGTTTATAAGTAATTTTAAGAGGTGAGGTCGTCGCGTCGGCAATCGGGTTTTGAACCAGCGAATCTTCTTTTTCGCGATTGAAAAAATCGTAAAATATCTTCAACGATTCGATTTTCTCACGCTGGGTTTGTAAATCCGGGTTGTTTTGGCAAACTTTAACACAAGTTTCGAGAGCTTCGACCGCTTTCCCTAAATATTCCAGTTCATTTTTAGCGTTTGAGCCTGATGCCATCCGGTTTCCGAACAGGGCGACCAGCGTATCGGATTTCAAGGCGTAGCCGGATGAAAAACCGCCGTTAAGGGCGATCGATTTTTCGGCATCGGAAAGGGCTTCGTCAAATTTTGCTTCCCAGAGATACGAAGTCCCGCGAAAGTAATACGCCATATAGAATTGAGGATCGATTTGAAGCGATTTTTCGGCTTCGGCTTGGGCTTTATTCAGCTTGTTACTCGCCAGATACGCATACGAAAGGTTTGCCCGGAGGACAGCATTTTGCGGATCAAGTTCAACGGCTTTTTCTAAAACCTGGCGGGCTTTTTTTAAGCTTTTTGTTTGAATATAGGCAAGTCCCAGAAAGTTTAAGACGACCGGTTCGTCAGTTTTATTCTTTGTTTTTACAAGTTTTTCCAAAACGGCGACGGCTTCGTTATTTTTTCCCAGACGATAATAATCGATACCTTTTTGAAGCTCGGTTTGCTGGGCGAAAATACTGTTCGTGGAAACGAGAAGTGCAAATAGTAAAGTGATTTTGTAAAGTGATTTCATAAATTTGTCATTGTCAGTTTTGAGCTAAAAGAATTATAAATCACGTTCGAATGATGGCAAAGAAAAAAGCGAAAGATCTGAAAAAATCTTTCGCTTTTGGGATTCATGCCTTTGACCGTTTCACTACATTCCCGAGCCGTGACACTTCTTGAATTTCTTGCCGGAGCCGCAGTAGCACGGGTCGTTCGGTTTGACCTTGGCGTGTTCGCGTTTGAACGGGGTGTGGCGCGTTTCTTCGGTGTCGCCCGCGACGGTGGCGGTTGCCATCGCGCCGGTAAAAGCCATTCCGGCAGCTTGTTTGCGGGCGCGTTGCCGTTCGAGCCGTTCGAGCCGTTCGATCTCTTCCTGTTCGTCTTTGACGACGATCTCAAGGTTGAATAGCGCTTTGCTCGTATTGGTGTCGATCCGGTCGAGCATGTCCTGAAACATATCGAACGACTGCTTTTTGTATTCGACGAGCGGGTCTTTCTGACCGTAGCCGACGAGTCCGATGCCTTGTTTGAGATGATCGATCGAAAGCAGATGGTCTTTCCATTGCGAGTCGATGATGTTGAGCATTATGTAGCGCTCATATGCCCGCAACGATTCGCCGCCCGCGAGCTTTTCCTTCTCGGCGTAGTTCTCCGAAGCTTTTTTCCAAACCGCCTCTAAGATCTGGTCGGCGTTCATCGTTTTAAATTCAACGCCGGCATCAACCGCCGGATCAACCGCGTAGATGCTTTCGATCTCCGCCGCATACGTGTCAACGTCCCAATCTTTCGGCGCGATGTTCGGACTGAGGAAACTGTACGTAAGGTCGCTTAAAAGGTCGCGCGCGACGCCGTTTTCGCCCAGCAGATATTCACGGTGCTCGGGTTCGAACATCAATTGACGGCGCAAGCCGTAGATCGTTTCGCGCTGTTTATTCATCACGTCGTCATATTTCAAAACGTGTTTGCGCGTTTCAAAATTCCGCGCTTCGACCGCTTTTTGGGCACGTTCGATCTGTTTGCTGACGGTGCGCGACTCGATCGCGACGCCTTTTTCCATCCCGAGCCATTCCATCATCGAACGCACTTTATCGCCCGCAAAAATTCGCATCAGATCGTCTTCTAACGATAAAACAAAGCGCGATGAACCGGGATCGCCCTGGCGTCCGGCGCGTCCGCGAAGCTGATTATCGATGCGCCGTGACTCGTGACGTTCGGTTCCTAAGATGTGCAAACCGCCTGCCGCGACGACTTCTTTGTGTTCTTCCGCAACGACGCGTTTGGCTTTTTCGAGCTGTTCCTCGAATTGCGCTTCGCTCGCTTCGTCCGGGTTGATCTCCATTCGCTTGAGATATTCGCGCGCCAGAAATTCGGGATTTCCGCCAAGCAGAATGTCGGTTCCGCGTCCCGCCATATTGGTCGCGATCGTGATCGCGCCTTTGCGCCCGGCTTGGGCGACGATCTCAGCTTCGCGTTCGTGATATTTAGCATTCAGAACATTGTGCGGAACGCCCATCTGCTTTAATTTATCCGCGATCAGTTCGGAGTTTTCGACCGAAACCGTACCGACCAGAACCGGCTGACCTTTGGCGTGTAGCTCTTTGATCTCGTCGATCACCGCGTCCCATTTTTCGGGCAGCGTGCGATAGATCATATCCGAATGATCTTTCCGGATCATCGAACGATTCGTCGGGATAATGACCACGTCTAAACCGTAAGTCGTGCCGAATTCTTCAGCTTCGGTTTCCGCCGTTCCCGTCATCCCCGAAAGTTTTTCATACATCCGGAAATAATTCTGTAAAGTGATCGTTGCGAGAGTTTGGTTTTCGCGCTCGATCTTGACGCCTTCTTTGGCTTCGACCGCCTGGTGAAGTCCGTCCGACCAGCGGCGACCTGCCATCAAGCGACCCGTGAAATCGTCAACGATGATGACTTCGCCTTCCTGCACGACGTAATGA
>CADEFG010000162.1:7032-8930 GCA_902826505.1 uncultured Acidobacteriota bacterium | reverse complement strand
TGTTTCGATGGGAAAGCGTGAAGAGATCGAGTTTGTCTTGGAGCAAGCGGGTTTGCGTGCGAGCTTTGCCGTGATTATCAGCGCCGAAGACGTTGAAAATTGTAAACCCGACCCCGAATGTTTTCTGAAAGGCTTTAACGCGATCGATTCCTACCGCATCAAACAGCAGCATTTGCCGATGGTTCACGGCGAATGTCTGGCGATCGAAGATTCACCGCCGGGAATTCGTGCCGCCAAGTCGGCGCGTTTGCAGGCTTTGGGCGTCACGAATACCGTATTGGCGGAAGAATTACGCGCGGCGGGCGCCGATGCCGTCACGAAAAATCTCGATGATTGGATGCCCGATTCGGCGCGGCGCGTTTTTGTTTAAAGTGAAAGTGTGAAAAAGTGAAAAAGCTTTTTGCCTTTATGCGACATAACTTTTTCACTCTTTCACTTTTCCACTTTTCCACTTTTAAGATATGTCAGAACATTTAATTGCAATCGGCGAGGCGCAGGAAGATCTGCTCGCTTGCGCGGCATTTTTGGCGGAAGGCATCAAAAGCTCGGACGGACATTCACAAGCGATGCGGGCGATCTTGCCGTTTTATCTGGCAAAAGAAAATGTCGATCTGGCGGCGGAGTTTGCCAATGCGGTTGACGACCCGTTCATGCGCGATAAACTCTTGTCGCTCGTCGCGGAAAAATGCGCGGCGATCGACGACGACGAATATGCCTTTCAGCTGGTCGAAGCGATCGAGGATCACGGCACCGCCGCGCAGGCGCGTGAGCGAATCGCGATGCAAAAAAGCGCGAAAGGCGAATTTGAGAAGGCTTTCGAGATTGCCGGGACGCTCAATCATCCCGACAATGTTTTTGCCTCGATCGCCGTCAATGCCGCCGATGACGGCAATGCCGAAACTTCTTCGGAAGCGATCGGTGAAATCGAATTTCCTTATACAAAGGTCGTCACATTGCAGACCATCGCCGGACGAAAACTTGAAAAAGAGCAAAACAAGGAAGCTCTCGAACTGTTGGAAAAGGCGTTGGAGATTGCCGGTGACCTTGATTTTACCGAAGAAAAACTCCGCGCTTTGACCGATATTGCGAGTCATTTCACGGACGCCAAACGCAACGACCGGGCGATCGAAACGCTGGATAAGGCAAAACAAATCGCCGAAAAGCTCGAAAATGTTCATCGCGATGCTTTTCTTTCAACCGTCGCTTACGGTTTTTTTCGCGGCGGGACGATCGATCTCGCCGACCGCACGCTCGATCTGGTCGCGGATAAAACGCAGATGTCGTCGTGTCTGGTCGGATTCGCCCGAGAATACTGGTCAAAAGGCGAAAAAGATGAAGCCGTTGAAACGCTCGAGGAAGCCTACGCGATTTTGAAATCTCAGCACGAAAAAGAAACCCGCGACAGCCGCGCAAAATTCGCGCTCTTCGGGACGATCGCCGGACAATTCGCCAATTATCAAAAAGCGGAACGGGCGCTCGAAATCGCGCAGGAGATTCCCGATGAAAACGAACAAATGTCCGCGCTCGCCCAAATCGCGCAGATTTTCACGCTCCAGGGCGAAGATGCTTTTGCGCTGCAGGCGGTTCACGCGATCGCCGAAGATTCGCAGCGTTTGATGGCTTTTATCGGTATTTCCGACGCGCAAAATCGGCTTGAGAAAAAAGAAGAAGCGATCAAAACCTTGAATGAAGCCGCGCATCTGGCGGAAACCGTTCCGCAGCTTGCTTCGCGTTCGTCCGCCTTTAATGAACTTGCCAAACGCTTTGCCGGTTGGAACGAAACCGAACGGGCGCGCGAGCTGACGCACGAAAATCTCGAAACGATTGCGCAAATTCGTGACGAAAGCAGTCAGGCGGTGGCGCTTGCCAGTCTTGCGGAAATCTATGAAGCCAACAAT
>CADEFG010000162.1:0-7022 GCA_902826505.1 uncultured Acidobacteriota bacterium | reverse complement strand
CCCGACAAGTTTAAAGACGAAGTTTACAAAAATATCGGCACACTCGAAGCGATGGATGAAACGACGATCAACGAAGCCCTGCAGGAAACAAGACACGGCTGTCTGGGGTTTTTGATCGCGCCATTGGCGGGCACGATCGTTTCGAAGGCTCATCAAGCAGCCCGCAAACAATTGAAGATCAATGAATCAAGCGTCAAAGCCGACGAAATTCTCGCCCGCCCGGAAATCAAAGATCTGCTTTGCAAAAAACTCGATGCAACCGTTAATCTGCCGATCGATGCCGCTTACAAGATCACGCCCGTATTGTATAAATTAGCGCTCGAAGACGATAAAAAAGTGCCGTTCGATTCGATGGTCTTTGCCATTATTTGCCGGAAAATCACGCAGGAAGGCGTTGAAAACTTTTGCGCGTCCGACGGTTAATTGATATTTTATAATTAAAAAATAAAGGAGAATGTAAAATGAGCCGACCAGTTCATGTCGAAAGTTTTGTGACATCGCTGCTTCCGATCGCCAAAAAAGTTCGGGAAGTTTACGGCGTTCCCGTCTCGGTCTGTCTTGCCCAGGCAGGTTTGGAATCGGGCTGGAATTTTAGCAATAAATCAATGTTCGGCGTCGCCATCGGCGGCGATCCGTCAAAGGGCTTCGTCAAATACGCGACGGCGGAAGATGCGGCGATGGCTTACGGGAAAAATCTTCGTTTTAATAAGGTTTACAGCAATGCCTGGATTCATCAGAACGATCCGGAAAAGTTTGTCGATGCGATTGCGGAAAGATACGCGCCGAAACAAAATTACGGTGAAAAAGTAAAGCAAATCATCAATTCGTTCGGTTTTAAGGAATATGATACCGAAATGCTTTTTTCGCCTTCGGGCGTTGCGCCGACCGCGCAGTAAAGATCGAAATTAAAAGATCGATAAAAAATTACCAGACATCGTTGGTAATTAAATTTTCAAAACCAGCGCGCCGGCGAATTAATTCGACTTCGCCGCTCGCTTTGACCAAAACGACCGAGGGCAAAAATCTTCCGTTGTATTGAAACATCTGCGCGATCGAATACGCGCCGCAATTTAATAAAGCTAAAACTTCATTCGGCTGCACGTTTTCGGGCAAAAGCCGGTAATCCGGCAGACGCGCGGCGCCTTCGATGTCGAAATAAACATCGCCGCCGTCGCACAAAGGTCCGGCGAGCTTATACGGGAAGTTGTGTGCCGCTCCGGCTCGTTCGGCGGAAATCAAATGATAATACCATTTATAAGTTTCCATCGAGAGCAAGATGTTAAAGCCCGCGTCGGTCAAAAGCCAATTATCAATCGACAATGGACAATTGACAGCGGACAGGGATAAATCCGATGACTTTAATGGTTCGTTGTTCACTGTCAATTGTTCATTTTTTAAAGGTCTTTCCTTCCGGTTTCTGACGGTTGTCAAACAAACTCCCGCGTCCGAGATAACACTTCTGCCGGGTTCGATGAGCAGTGTCAGATTTTCCAAAAGATTTTCGGCGTTTGAAACGCGGGCGGCTTCTTTGACGCTGTGCCACGCATTTTTGATCGCGTCCGCCGGTTCGAAATCGGCGGCAAACATCTCACGCTGGGCTTGCGGAAACTCGACCTCGTGCGAATTATCGCGCAAATAATTGACCGGAAAACCGCCGCCGAGGTTTAAATGCGCAAGTTTCAAACCGGTTTCCAAATATATCTTTTCGAGACTTTCAAAAAGCGTTTTTAACGCTTGGGAATAAGGTTCCGAAGCCGGATTTTGCGAACCGATATGGAGATGAACGCCGCACAGATCGAGAAATTCCGAATCTTTATAGGTCTGGAATGCCGTCAGGGCTTCAGCGGGCATCATTCCGAATTTTGAGGTCAAAAGCGCGGTTTGGAGACCGGAATGCGTGTTCGTTTCGATCTCGGGAACCAATCTTAATGAAACTCTGGCGCGTTTATTTAACCGGCGCGCCGTCTCGTCGATCAGCGACAATTCGAACAGCGAATCGACCTGAATCGCGTAAACTTCCGCCACGATCGCGTTTTCGATTTCCCAGACTTCTTTGCTCGTGCCGTTAAAAATGAGCTGTTCGCCGCGAAATCCGACCTTCAAAGCCTTCCAAAGTTCGCCGCCCGAATTGACTTCCAGATCACAGTTCGCGTCCTTCACCGTCCGCAGGATCGCCATGTTCGAATTGGCTTTGGCGGCGTAGCAAACTTTCAATGCACAATCAATAAAATTTCCGGCGCGTTGTAATCGTTCGATATTTTGTTTGATCCGCGCTTCGCTAAAGACAAACAGCGGCGTCCCGAATTCTTTCGCCAGGGCGACTGCCGAAACGCCGCCGACAAACAGTTGATTATTCTTTTCCGTTAAGAAGTTTTCGATTTCCCAGGCTTTTGACATAAAAGTTTATTAAAGCAAACCGCTTTTCGAACAGCAAGACGCGGTTTCGGAAATGAATTTATAGATTTGATAAGAATTTGAAATAGTTGTTGGATGAAAATCTATCAACGCTCGCCTGTCATCTATCACCTATTCCGAAAGTTTCGCCTTTTTCACCGTAGAAACTTTGCGCCTCTGCGCCTTTGCGGGAGAAAAGTTCTTCAATACATTGAATCAATCGCGTAATGAATAAACTTATTTCCCGCAAAGGGGCAAAGCCGCAAAGGATTATAATGGCAAACCAATAATTAACGACCACAATTTTATTGTGTAAGTTTTTCAAAATCCTGCGGCGTGTCGATATCAAAAGCCGCTTCGGGTAAATTAATGACGGAAAGTCTTTGGCTGTATTTTTCGATGATCGTTTTGGCGCCTTTATCGCCCGAAAGCGCCCTTAAATCATCGAAAATCGCTCTTGCAAAAAGCGCGGGAACACCGCAAGTTTCGTGATATCCGGCGGCGATTATTAAATCGTTTGATGGCGCGAACCGTTCACCAAAAAGATCGAGGTGATTTGCTGTTACAAAAGGCTGATCGGCAAGCGTGATCAGGCTTGCCGCCACATCCGGCGCTATTTTTAAAAGATTTTCGATGCCCGTTTTGATCGATGAACTCAAGCCGCGCTGCCAATCGCCGTTAAAAACGATTTCAACGCCCAAATCTTCGATTTCCGCCCGCGCCCTTTCAAAATTTGCGCCTAAAACGACGACGACCGGACGATAAATCGAGGCGACCGCCGTTTCAACCGACCGCCGCAAAAGCGTTTTGCCTTCAAATTGCAGAAGTTGTTTCGGCTCGGTCATCCGACTGGACGCGCCCGCCGCCAAAACGATAATTCCGATTGAAATATTGGCAGAATTATTCGCCTCGTCCATAGATCGAACCTTTTCGTTCGCGCAAAAATCCGCCTTCGCGCTTTTTGAGAACGGCTTGAATCTCGGCGACGATCGAAAGCGCGATCGCTTCGGGCGTTTCCGCGCCGATGTCCAAACCGACCGGCGCGTGAAGTTTGGCTAATTGCTCGGCGCTGAAATTTGCTCCCGCTTCACCAAGAATTTTTTCCGTCCGTTTTTTCGGTCCGAGCGCACCGACATAAAGAAAGCTTGAATTTAAAAGACGCGGCAGAATCTCGCGGTCGCGGTCGTAATTATGCGTCATGATCACGGCGACGGAATTTTCGTCCTGAAAAAGCGCATCGTCCAAATCCTGAACTTTCGCGGCGAATATTTCATCGGCGGCGGGCAGACGTTCGGCGTTGGCATAAGCCGGACGATGGTCAACAACCGAAACGCGCCAGCCCAGCTCTTTCGCAAATTTGACGAGCGGCAGCGCATCGTAGCCCGCTCCGAAAAGCAGAAGATTAAGCGGCGGTTTGATCGTTTCGACAAAAACTTCACCGAAACTGAGTATTGCAACCGACGGTATTTGGTTATCGAAATTTCGAAAAGCGAATCTTTCGGCTTCGATGAAAATCGCGTCGTTAAAATCAGCGTAAACGATTCCATTCGAGTCGATAAACAAACGGTCGCCAATTCGTAAATCCGGATTTGCAGGCGCCACTAAAGTCACGGTTGCAAATTCTTTTCGTTCCGACAACTTTTCCGTGGCGTTGTCGAAAAAACGATCGTTTTTGCCAACTACTTCAAGCAAGATTCTGACAATTCCGCGACAGCCCATACCAAGCCCGAAAACCGAGTTTTCGTCCCGTGTCGTGTCGTAAGTGATGACGGTCGGTTCGCCGCTCTGCAAAACCTTTTTGGCGCGTTCCAAAACATCGGCTTCGAGACAGCCGCCGCTGACGGTGCCGATCCCGTAGCCGTTTTGATCGATCAGCATCCGTGCGCCCGGACGGCGATAACCCGAACCGACGACATCGACGACCGTTGCCAGAATCGCTTTTTCGCCCGCCCGAAAAGAATTTAGTTTTTCGATGATTTGTTGGATTTCTTTCGACAAAATATTTAAGTTTTAGTTTTCAGGTTGAAAGGTGCGCACCCGTTCGTCGCCGCGTTGATGAACGACTTTGAGGGTCATTCCCGAACATTTCCAGCCATCGTTTGTCTGTTGCAATTTGTGCGTGTAATTTCCCCAAACTTCCCAAAGTCCTTTGATGTCGCCGCTTTCGAGCAGGTTAAAAGCATAGGCTTTCGAGAAAACGGTCGCGCTGGTGCCGTCAATCTCGATGCGGTGATTGCCGCGCTGGTGAAAGGTTTTCTTTTCCGCAAAAAGATTCGCCTTCCACCCATTGATCAAATCGTCGGCGGAAATTAATGAAGGTTCGCCGCCCGCAAGCGATGTGAAATCAACGGCGATTTCGTCGGCGAAAAACGAACGGCACGTTTCCCAATCCTTCGCGTCGCAAGCGTTGTCGATCTCGTCAACAATCAAGCGGATCGCCGACTCGTCACGGATTTTTTGTTCCGATAATTGCTGATGTATTTCCTCGTCGTGTTCGACCTGTCCAAGTTGCGCTCTTCCAATCATTGTGACCTCTTCAGATCAATTTATCGGGCGTGATCGGCAATTTGCGGATGCGTTTGCCGGTTGCGTGAAAGACGGCGTTGGCGATCGCCGCCGGAATGCCGACCATCCCGAGCTCGCCCAAGCCTTTGATGCCGAGCGCGTTGACGATCGTATCGTTTTCTTCGACAAAACCCGTCTGGATTTCGTGAATGTCGGCGTTGACCGGTACGTGATAACCGGCGAGATTGTTGTTCATCATCCGTCCGTAGCGGTGGTCGATCAGCGTTTCTTCCATCAAAGCCATGCCGACGCCCCAAACGACGCCGCCGATTTCCTGCGAATGCGCCGCGAGCGGATTCATAATCCGTCCGCTGGCGGTCATTTCGACGACGCGCGAAACTTTGACCGTTCCGAAATCTTCGTCAACCTTGACCTCGACAAACTGCGCGCCGTGCGAAGCGATCGAATAATCGTTGCGCACCTTTTCGGGCGCGGCTTGTCCGGTTTCCTCGATCGTCGTTAAATTATTTTTACGTAAAATGTCGGTAAAACCGACGCTTTGCGACGGATTTGAACGGAGCGAGATTTTCCCGCCTTCAAAAACAAGATCTTTTTCATCGGCAGATTTAAAGGGCGCGTCCGCCAGCGCCGTCAATTTTTTCAGGATGGTTTTTGAAGTGTTTTGCACCGCCGAACCGACGCTCGCCGTCGTCAGCGAACCGCCGTGAACGGGCGCGGCGGGAAATTCCGAATTGCCGAGTTCGAATGTGACCTTTTCGATCGGCAAACCGAGAGTGTCGGCGGCGATCAACGCGATCGTCGTGTAAGTTCCGGGTCCCATATCGCTCGCGGCGGCTTGGATCAACACGCTGCCGTCGGCGTTCAAAACGACCTTTGCCGAGCTCGGCGCCTGAAATGCGCCCCAGGTTCCGCTCGCCATTCCCCAACCAACGAGAAAATTTCCGTCGCGCGTCGAACGCGGAAGCGGATTGCGTTTCGCCCAACCGAACTTCGCCGCCGCTTGTTTGTAACATTCGCGCAACTCTTTGCTCGAAAACGGTTTGCCGGTGTCGGGATCTTTTTCGGCGTAATTTATTAAACGCAGTTCGAGCGGGTCGATTTTGAGTTCAAAGGCTAATTCGTCGAGCGCGCATTCGAGCGCGAACATTCCGGTCACCGCGCCCGGCGCCCGCATATACAGCGGCGTCGGGAGATCGAGTTTGGCGAGCTTGTAAATGGTTTCAACGTTCGGGCAGGCGTAAAGCGATTTGGAAACCGAAGCCGGATCTTCCGTGTAGTTTTCGTAACTCGAAGTATTGGCAACCGCTTCGTGAATGATCGCGGTCAATTTCCCGTTCTTTTCGGCGGCGAGTTTGACCTTTTGCCAGGTGTGCGGACGATAGCCGTGACCGGTGAACATCTGCCGCCGCGTGTAATTCAGTTTGACCGGACGATTGAGTTCACGCGCTGCCATGGCGGTCAGCATCGGGTAATAATTCGGACGAAGCGATGCGCCGAACGCGCCGCCGACAAACGGCGAGATCACTTTGACCTTTTTCGGGTCGATCCCGAAAACCGAGGCGAGATGACCTTTGACGTTACCCACCCACTGCGTTTTATCGAAAATTGTCAAATCGCCGTTTTCCCAGACGGCGATCGCGCCGTGCATTTCCATCGGGTTGTGATGTTCGATCGGAATTTCGTATTCGGCTTCGATCTTGACGGGCGCATTTTGAAATGCTTCGGTCGGTAGCCCGCGCACTTTTTCGGGCTTTTCGCTTGCCGGAACCGCCGCCGGCATCGCTTTTGCGAGATCGGTCGAACTTTTTTCCGCCTGATACTTTATTTTGACAAGCGACGCGGCATTTCGTGCCTGCTCAAAAGTTTCGGCGACGACGAGTGCGACGGGCTGTAAATTAAAAACGATCTCACTTGATGTCAAAGGTCGAAACGGTTTGCCGTCCATACCAATATTGTCTTTGTCTTTGGCATCGGTAAAGGCAAGCTTCGGCGCGTTTTCATGGGTAAAAACCCGCAAAACACCGTTCGCCTTTTCCGCGTCTTTGGTGTCGATCGAAATGATCTTGCCCTTCGCGATCGTGCTCGTCACCAGATAGCCGTGC
>CADEFG010000161.1 GCA_902826505.1 uncultured Acidobacteriota bacterium | reverse complement strand
TGACATTCTCGGGCAGCACAAGCCGCTCATCGAGCCGTGATTGAGTGAGAACGATTTCGACCTCGCCATTCTCGATTATGTAGGCGAGTCGCTCCGGCGGAAGCTCCGGATCAATCGGCAAATAGGCGGCGCCTGCTTGCAGAATGCCGAGCACTGCCAGCACCTGCTCCCAGCCTTTTTCCATCACAACCGCCACCAAGGTATTTGGACGCGCGCCGCACTGTCGCAAAAAGCGTCCCCAACGGTTGGAGCTTCGGAATAATTCTTCGTATGTCAAAATGCGACCCGCCGAGAAAACCGCATATTGACCGGGATTCTCTTGAGCCTTCCATCCAAACAAATCGTGAAGCAAGGATTCGCCGCCGCGAATTTGAAATTCGTGATCGGAATCGCTTGGTGAAAACAGGTTGTCGTTTGGTGGCGTCATATTACTTCAAATACACCGTTAAGATTGGAACGGTTCAAGTTTCCATTCGCTTTTTAGGATCGCTTCGAGATCGTGGATATTCACTTCGAAATCCAGATGCTCGCTCCCCTTGTTACCGGCAAGAAAGAAATGTTCTTGTCCGAGCGACTTCGCTTGGGTCAGAAAATAGGTATTCGGTGTTTTATCCGGATAAAGTACGAGTACGCTTATTTTTCCTGAGAACAGAGTATTTCCGAGACCCGCGCCGTTCGGATCGACGACAAACTCGGCGCGATGAAATAACTCGACCTGCTCCTTAAATGTCATCTTCTCAAGCGCATAACTCTTAAATCCGTATTTTGCCAGAACCTGAACCACTTCATTTTCATTCAATACGCGCCGTCGCTGGGCTCCGCCGCGCGAGATATAAATTCTCTCTTTCGGTTTATGGCTCTGAGAAAGACGCAGCTTCGTGAAAACCGAACGTCTTAAGTATTCGCTATATTCCGCCGGTAAATAACCGTTCGCCCTACCCGTGACGAACGATGGAAGAATAAAATGTTCTGCCTTGACCCAGGAATTAGCGGGCAGGAATTTTACTTCAAAATTTGACGGCAGTACACATTCCAAACTATCTCTTTGCACTTTGGTCAAACCGTTCGGCAGCAAAATCGTTAATTTCTCGTCGGGTACTGCCTTCGTAAGCGAGAAGACCCTGGGCAGGGAATCAACCAACCAATGCCAATGATTATAGCCAAAGACGTTTTGAATCGTGGTGTGCGTTCCGGACAGCTGTTTAACCCGGAGCGGCTTATAACGTCCGTAAACGCGCGAGTACGGAAGGCGGTATTCCATCACTGAATCGCTAATGATTTTGTAGTCTCTCGTGCAGACAAGTCCTGTGTCGACGTGCAGGACGGCATCAGACAGGGTACACACAAACACGTTTGGACGAAGAAAGGAGCCTTCGTTGTAATACTTGCAAATTTTCAGAAATGAGCTGTCAGATTCGCTCGAAAACGCAATCTTCTCGGCGGGCAACAAAACCTGCATGTCAGCTCCATCTGTCCCGATTACCTCTTCAGCCCGCAAATGTTCAGTCAGAAGTACGGGACCTAATGCCGGATGAAAGAGGTATTTTTTTACCAGGCGTTTGACACGGGTTTTTAGTTGCGCAACGGACATCGATTATTTTCAAAAGGAATTATGGATAACTTTACGGTCGCAGACCTTGTCTGCAGCGTGTTCGAACTCAGTGCTGAAGACCATTTTCCGGAGCAGAGCGCATCTTATTCAGGAACATTCTGAATGCTCTTTATCAGGATCCAGGAGCCGGAAGTCCCGATTTGAGCAATGGCATCAAGAATCGAAAGGCGTTGACGCCTGACACGGTTCCATTTCTCGTCGACTGGCTTTTCACCAACATGAAAGATTACGTTACCACCGCCTTGCGACCAGATCCCCTTGGCAAGTTCCGTCAAGCGGGGAATCTCAAACAAAGGATGATCGGCAAGATTGTGTGAAAGTTTGAACGGAGTTCGGTTAAAGGCTTTGGCAAAATCTCCTGCCGAGTGATTAAAGATTTTTATCGGGAGCTTTGAATCGCCCTGATTCATTTGGATCAGGTTCGTCATTTCACTTTCCATCATGAATCCTTTCTCCTTATTCTGTCGATCCAGCGTCCATCAAATCGCCGTGATTGTGTGGAAAACCACAAGTTCCATAACCTAAATTATTGTCTTCGCTTTTGAAGCCTCGATCTCTTTCGTCAATCATCGGCAATCGAAATTGCGTCCGGTTCCTGTCACTTTTTCCTTTTGGCTTCTTTTTCCTTAGAATCAAAACACGAATGCGCGCAATGATACGGGACGTACGCTAAAGCCCAATTATAGGGAAGCCGGAAAAACCAGGCAGTTCAAATTGTAAGCTCACCATTCTGGAGCTGGAATCTAATTTCTTCTCAAATCAGGTCATCTTTGTTCAGTGTCGACCTTATTCTTAACGCTCCCGCTACGCCCTCTTCAGAAAAGAAAGTGCTTCGGAATAATTCCATAAAGAGTGAACTCCGGAATAATTCCATTTTTCTAACGTATCAGGATTGAGTGAACATCTATATAAGATACCGCTCTCTTGTGGATTATCGTATCGGAAAAACGATCATTCGAACTACACGTTTAGCCTATCAGTATTTGTCAATAGTCCGAGTTGTTGAACCGTGGCTAAAACCCGAATTTTTTCCGGTCGATAACTCTGCGCAAATCCGTTTTGGGTGCTAAATGCCCCAAAACTAAATCGGCATCTTGTCCCGAAATTGCCGAACCTCTCTTTACGGGCATTTTGCTGTCCGACCAAGCTGGCTGAAGTTCTTTAGCGTCAAATGAAAAAACTCGTCAATCGCCGCCGAGGCAATTGACAAAAGTCGCGAAAAAGTTCGATAAATGAACGAGGATTTTTTCAAAAAAGGGGATAAATTTAAGATGACCGGAGAAGAGATACGCCGACTGCTGACCGCCGATTACGAAAATGCCAAATTGCTGCTCGAAAATAACCGGCTGTTTCGCGTGACGGCAATTGACGAAAACGACGAAGCCGCAGAATCCGACTTTCAGACATCCATGGAAGCGATCCGTTTTTTCGAGTCGGCGAGAGATCATGCCAAAGAATGTTTTCTTGACGTCTCGGCGAATGAAACCGAGTTCAAAGGAAAAGTTTTTCCGGCAATGCACAACGAAATTGCCAATCAGCTTGATGAGCGCTTACGAGCCGAGTCAAATTACGTCGCCGTGCAACAATTTAACCGGGCGTTTATTGCCAAATTGCTGGAAGGTACGGTGAAAAACTTCACGGAACAAGAAGAGCGAATTGCGAATAAGATCGTCAAAGAACTATTGCAGATCGATTATCCGCTCTAAAATCCAGGCAACGGCTGACGATTTTGATTTTACGGAAATTGACGAAATGACCGGAAGATTTAGACCAAAAGCCGATCAATAAAAGATTGAAAACGAGTTTCAATCTGGCGCGTCCGGTCGACCGGTGCTTGACGCATCCGCGCAGTGACAGTGAAATTCAAGGGTTTTTGACGAACCGCCGATGTCTTGGTATCGATTTGGAGAGCTTTAGATGTTCAAAAGCTTGATCTCATTAGTCTGAAAATCGAGTAAGGATAAGTCCAAAGCCGTTCGGCGCAGCTATCAATTTAACAGAAAAAGCACGAAAGATTTTAAGCTATCGAATACAAATGTTTGACGGTGATTATCTTTTTCCGCAAAATGATATGGACGGCGAAAAGGCAAATTCCGATTCGGGTAAACTGCATTTGCAGAGGATTATCGATCGCGGCTTTAATTTTCGCCCGGATGATTGCCGTCATACTTTTGCGACCAGCGCTTTGGAAAGCCGTGCGGATTTATTGAAAACTGCTTTGATAATCGGACATAAAAACTTAAAGTTGGTGATGCAGCTTGATTACCCGTCCGAAAATCACAAAGCGAATACATTACCGTCAAGCGATTGGAACAAACGGCGCGGCGTAAAAAGCAAAAGCCGTCGAAACTTGAAAAAAGCCGAAAGCAGCTACATTTTTTGAGACATCGGAAGGCTTTTTCATCTTTGCCTATTTATATTGTAAACAATTAGATTAGAAGGATTTAATTAAATATAGAAATTACGGATTTATGAAAGTTACGCTCATTACGGGCGCGTCAAGCGGAATTGGGGAAGCGTTTGCGCGGCGGCTGGCAGAGGAAAAACACAATCTTGTTCTCGTGGCGCGTTCCGAAACCAAACTCCACGAACTGTGCGATGAACTGATGCTTCAACACGGCATCATCGCGCATTATGTGACGCTCGATCTGACCGAATTCGAAGCCGATACAAAGCTTTTCGAAGAAACCGAGAAACACGGATTCGAGGTCGAATGGCTGATCAATAACGCCGGTTTCGGTTCGATGGGCGATTTTGCCGAGCTCGATCTGGAGCGCGAGCTGCAAATGGTCGATCTGAACATTTCCGCGCTCGTTGCGCTGACGCATCGCTATCTTCCGAAAATGCGCGAACAAAAAAAAGGCGTTATCATCAACGTTTCTTCGACCGCGAGCTTTCAGGCGATTCCGTTTATGGCGACTTATGCGGCGACCAAAGCGTTCGTGACCTCGTTTTCGGAAGCCGTCGCCGAAGAAAATCGTCCGTTCAATATCACCGTCACGGCGGTTTGCCCGGGACCGACCGAAACAAACTTTTTCGCCGCGTCGAAAGCCGTTCCGTTCTCGGCAAAAGGAATGCAAACGCCCGAAGCGGTCGTCGCAAAAGCGTTAAAAGCCGTCAAGGCAAAGAAACCCTTGGTAATTTCGGGAATTACAAATTATATCGGCGCGGTTCTTGGAACGATCGCGCCCGATTCGCTTGTGACGCGCGTCGTCGGCAATGTTTTGCGCCCGAAGTTGAAAGAGAAGAAATGATATTTGCCTGCGAAAGACACGAAATATACGAAAATTTTAAAAATTCTTTCGCTTTATTTTTAGTCTATTTCGTGTCTTTTGCGGGCAACAGCTAAAAGATGAAAGTAACTGTTCTCGGCAGCGGTTCGACGGGCAATGCCGTGCTCGTCGCGACCGAAAAAACACGGGTTCTGGTTGACGCCGGATTGAGCGCCAAACAGCTTTTGGAGCGCATCGCGGCGGTCGGCGAAGATTCTGCGCGCCTTGATGGAATCCTGATCACGCACGAACATTCCGATCATGCGGGCGGTTTGCGCGTTCTTTTAAAGAGCGTCAATTGTCCGGTTTTTATCTCCGAAGCGACTGAAAACGCGTATTATTCAACGCGCAAAGGCGTCTCGAACGGCGACAGCGAAGCCGTCAAACGCCGCGACGTTCTCAAAAATCGCACCGAAAAAATCGAATCGAGCCGTGAGTTCCGGATCGGCGATATTGATTTCGAGCCGTTTTCGGTTCCGCACGACGCCGCCGATAATTTCGGTTTCATCGCCAAAAAAGACGGCGTGCGGATCGCGACCTTGATGGATTTCGGACACGTCACGACGCTGATCAAGGAAAAACTGCGCCGGTGTGCGGCGATCGTTGTCGAATCGAATCACTCGCGCGATATGCTCAAAACCTGCCCGATCTACAGTTGGGATCTCAAGCAGCGAATTCTCTCGCGCACCGGACATCTCTCGAACGAAGATCTTTCCGATTGGCTGACCAACGATTTTGACGGCGCGGCGCGCGAAATCGTGCTCGCGCATCTTTCGCAACGCGCCAACGAACCGCATCTGGCAAGATTAATGGCGGAAACTGCTCTCGAAATGCGCCCGAATTTCTTTAAGGCAGAAACGCGCATTACGATTTCATATCACAAACAGCCGACCGATTGGATTGAATTTTAATCGAAAAGCGCACTCGAAAGAATGCGCTTTTGTTTTTTTAATTATCTAAAAGTAATGGTCGCGCAGTGCGCCGTCGTATTTACCCGCTCGCAGACAACAGTTTTTGAAATCTGCGATGTGAACCGCACGGGCATAAATCGTTGCGACCGAGTTTTTCGACTAACGCTTTATCGCCGTGCACGATTCTCAAACCGCGCTTGACCTGTGTTTCGGACGGATAACCTCTGCGGCGTTTGCTCGTCGGTTCAAAAGGAAAATTCTTCCTCTAAATTAATTTTCTTTGACATTGGTTTGTCCTCCTTCAAATTTTATCGAAATATTCCGCTGAAGACGGAAACGTGAGTTTAGCAGACAAATTTCGATTTAAGAAATATTTTTCGTCAAACAAACGCGAAGTCCGACAATATGATCGTTATTATGGGCGATATCGCCGACGCGAAATGCCGAGCGGCAATTCGAGGCGCGGTCAAGCCACGAACCGCCGCGCTGAACGCAATAGCTTTGGTCGCCGTTCACGAGCCACGCACTTCCGTCATTCGGCGCACCTGAATAGTTTTCGTGCCAGATGTCCGCGCACCATTCCCAGACGTTTCCGTGCATATCGTAAAGCCCGAAAGCATTCGGCGGAAAATGTCCGACCGGCGTCAGATGTTTTCTAAATTCGCCTTTCAAAGTTTGATTAAAAAGTTGTTCGCCGTTGAAATTGGCTAAATCGGTCGTCAGGCTCGCACCGAAGCTGAATGGCGTAGTCGTTCCGGCGCGGCAAGCATATTCCCATTCGGCTTCGCCCGGCAGCCGAAAATTTTCGCCCGTCAAAATAGAAAGTTTTACGCAAAACTCAATCGCTTTTTCGAGCCAGACATTGACGACCGGTAAATCATCACCACGAAAAACTTCGTTGATTTCGGGCAAACCTTTCATCACCACAAACCATTGCGCCTGCGTAACAGGGAATTTACCGAGATAAAACGTTTTCAGATTTACTTCGTGCTGCGGCGTTTCGTTTTGGCGCTTTTCCGTCTCAAAATCAGAGCTTCCCATCAGAAAACTTCCGGCGGGAATTTCCACCATTTCAAGATTTATATTTTCCGAAAGTTTGAATAGGGTGGTTTTCACTTTTATTTCGATCCGAAAATTTCCTCGACGATTTTATAGCGATAGTCAAAAATATATTTCAATTCTTTTTTGACGTAGAAATGCGCGAGATCGCCGAGCGGTTCGAGCGGCAGTCGATAAAGCACGCGGTCGCGCATGATCGTTTCGCCCGCTTTGCCTTCTTCAAAAGTATGCAGGTGAATCCATTGTTTATACGGGCTTTTGAGCGCCGTATCGACAAATGAATGCGGCGGATTCCACTCGGTGATCTCCGTTTTCCAATTGATCGGAATGCCGCGCAGTTTTAACTCGTAATCGATCAGCGCACCTTTTTTAATATCGATCGGCTGCGGCGTCGTGATATGAAAATTCAGTTCGGGCGGCGTGATCCGTTCGAGATTTACCGCGTCGGCAAAAAAGTCGAAAACTTCCCGAACCGGTCGCTCGATGATCTGCTCGCGTTCTAAAATATGTTCTGCCATAGATTGATTTTGGATTTTAGATTTCGGATTTTGGATCTGAAATTATCGCGTCTCAAAATCGAAATCTAAAATCACTTAAATCAAAGTTTAGCTCATGCTCGTGAAAAAATCGTTTCCGGCATTTAATAAGAAACGATTCCGATTAAATTAGCTTTGCTAAAATCCCGCAAAAAGCGGTCTGCCGAGCAATGCCTGAATAAAAACTGCCGTAAATATCGCGAAATAAACGGCAGCGAAAACGAAAGTCGGGAGAGTCGCCGATTTTATTTTGTATCTTTCGAGCGTGTAGGCAAAAAACGGGACGGCTTGAAACGCGTGCATTCCGAAAAAATGCGCGACGCGTAAATCGCCGCCTTTGGTTGACCAATTAACGCCCGGCAAGCCGGCGCCGCCGTCCGCGACGCCGACGCTGTGCGCCATCTGCGCTGACATATAACCGCCTTCAAAACTCGACGCGAGAAACAAAATCAAACCCAAACGCATTCCCCAAACGATTGATCGCGGCAAATCAATTTCGGCTTTGAAATATAAATAAAGCAGCCAACCCGCAAGCACCGTGTTGAGAACGATTGACAAACCCATAATCGAGAAAAGCATTCCGTCGAAAGCGGTTTTGACGTTGAAATGCGAGGTCGTGCCGCGTGCCGCCTGACCGACGATGATGATCATTTCGATCAAAAAGATGACGATCATTCCCCACGAGATAAATCGTTTGGATTTTTCGTAGCCGTTCAAAAAGTTTAGATAAACCGCCGCCGTCCAAACGAAGATCGCGATCGAGACAAAAAATTTCATCGGTTTGATCCAGCGATTGATGCCCAAAATCTCGGTCGAATCAAATAGCGAAAGAACCGCCAAAATAATAAAACACACGAAAGAAACCGCGCCCGCGACCATCAGGGCGCGCTGTTTTTCAAATAATTCCTGAAACATCTTTTACCTCCTTGCTCAAGAAAACCCGCAAAATGCTGTAAAGCAAAAAGCCTGCGGGACCAAAAAGAAATGTCAAAACCAGACACGGAATGACAAACCAGTGCGAAATTCCGCGGTTTTGAGAATCTTTGACTTCCCAAATGCCGACCAGCAGATCGAACGCAAGATAATGAATCCAACCCGCGAGCACTGCCCATTCGTTCGTAAAAAGCTTCATGACATCGGGAAGCGAACCGAAACCGCCGTCGGCTTTGCCGAAAAACATCACGATCAAAACGAGATAGGCAACCGATAAAAGCAGCGGAACCGCGCCCGAAAGCACGATTTTACGCGTCACCACAAAACGCGGCGCCGCCAATAAAATTATCCAACTAAGCATTGCCACCAGATTTGCCATCGAAAATATTTTGTCTGCCGTCATAGATTTTTTACCTCAGATTTTTTCCTAAATTTTCAACTTTTGTTAACCAACTGTTTATTTGTTCGTTTTTCAACGCTTTGACTGCCCCGATTGTCGTTACTTTGACGGGTTTGATCCCGCAAAATTGGAGCGTTCCGCGTTTCATTGCCTTTTGTCCGGCATTGCCGTAAACCAGAAAGTTATACCACGCCGGCGCGTCCATCGT
>CADEFG010000160.1 GCA_902826505.1 uncultured Acidobacteriota bacterium | reverse complement strand
TAAATTGCATAAACCCTGACTTTTGCGGAACGGTCCTGAAGAAACTTTTTGATAAATATTTTCTGGGTTTCTTCGCTCAAACTTTCGATATGTTTGAGTAGTTCAATTTTAATAAGAAATAATTTGTCGTCTGAAAGCAGTTCAAAAATCTGCTCGCTAATCTTATTAGATTTCAGATAATTCCGAATGTATGTGACTTTAGTTTTATCATCAAATTGGTTTATTTTTTGGTAAAAAGATTCGTTTAAATCAAAACTGAAAATGAATTGATAAATCTCTAAATAAATATCATTGAGACTTGTTCGTTCAACCCTTAAGAGCCAATCAATCAGAGAAAGCTGCATTAAAAATTCATCAATAAAAATTGGCTGGAAATAATTTCTCAGAACAGTTTTCGCTGTTTCCCGAACATTTTTCACCCAATCGGCAAGCCGAAAAAGAATAAATCTAATTGCTTTGGGGTTTTGGATTACGAGAAGTTCTTTGATCGCATTTTCCCGAATATAACCGTTTTTATTAAGACTTGCGATAAAAAGTAAGTTTAGATAAACATCCGGCGAAAATGTTGATTTGAAATATTCCAAATCTTCCAACTTAATTTCGATAAATTTCAAATTGCCGTAAAACGCGGTTTGAGATTCAATTTTTTCAAACAGCATCACGATCGTTTCCGCCGCCTCCTCGCGCAAAACAGAATTATCATTCCTCAAAAGTTCGGTTAAAAGCCAGATATTTTGAGATTTGCCGTTTTCTTTAAGAAATTCCAAACATTTTAGTTTTCGGGCAGTGTCTTCCTTTTTGAAGAAAAAGAACGGTTCATTTCTTATAATATTTACACAATTTTCAAAATCTACATTTTCCATTCGACAATTATTTGCAGGTCAAAAATTTTGTTATAAAATTTATTGAAAATCCCGAATATCCTTAAAAGGTTTGTCTTTATCGGTAAAATCGGGGCGATAATAATGCGAGGCGGATTCGTATTCCTGCATAAAGCCTTTTTCCATTCCGAGTTCTTCGAGGATTTCGATCGCCGAAAACCATTCGCGTTCCGAAATGCGGCGCGAAAGTAAAATATAGCGTTCGTCCGTCGCGGCTTTGTTGGTCGCGTAATATTGCGCCATCAAGCTAATCGCAGTTTTTGGCGATAATTCGTCGCGAATCCAGCGCAGATTTTCTTCGATTCCGGCGAGATCATTCGGCAAAACCAAAAGCCGAATGACAAGCCCGCGTTTTAACAAACCGTCGTCGCCGTAAATTAATTCCGCGCTGGTTTGACGAAACATTTCCTTGATCGCCGCTCGCGAAAAATCCTTGTAACCGCGCACTTTTGAAAACCGAAAACCCGCATCATTCTCGGCGTATTTCAGATCCGGCAGATAAACATCGACGATTCCGTCTAAAAGTCTGAGAACTTCGACCGAATCGTAAGCATTAGTGTTGTAAACGATCGGCAAATTCAACCCTTTTTCCGCCGCGATCAAAATGGCGCGCGCCATTTGCGGCGCGAAATGCGTTGGGCTCACAAAACCGATGTTGTGACAGCCTTTCGCCTGAAGTTCGAGCATCATTTCCGCCAGCCGCTCGTGCGTGATTTCGTTTTTCTTTTGTTCTTTCCAGGTTTGCGAGATTTGATAATTCTGGCAGTAAACGCAGCGCAGATTGCAATTGCCGAAAAAGATATTGCCCGCGCCTCGGGTGCCGGACAAAACCGGTTCTTCGCCGAAATGCGCGGTAAAAGACGAAACAATCGGCAATCTACCGGAATAACACGCGGCGATTTCGTCCCGCAGGCGATTATTGCCGCAATCTTTCGGGCAAACCGTGCAGTTTTCGAGCAGTTTTTCCAATTGCTCAACTCTCTTTTTCAGTTCGCCCGTCTTCCAGAGCTTTAAGAATTTGGGGGCGCAGACGGAGTTTTCCTTTTGCATCGTAGATATATTTATTGATGATTTCTTCGGGCGCGACCTTATTTGCAAGTGCCCACGTAAAATCCATTTCGGCATTGATCGTGGCGGTTGCCATCCGCGTTTCGAGCAGCATCAGAATGCTTCCGTAAAACAAAAAACAAATGCCGATCACGCCGACCAGAATCGGCAGCCAGCGATAGATGTTAAAAAATCCGGCGATCGCGATCGTCACGCTCGTCAGGATAAAAAATCCGAGCCCGTAATAAAATGCGCTCATCGCCCGCTGCAGAATGCGCGAACGCGTCGTCACTTTATCGAGCAGATTGACGATCGTGTCGAGCCTTTTATCATAAAGCGGAATGCTCTCCTTATCTTCCGAGGTAATCAATTCGCTGAGCCGTTTTTCAAGCTCGCGGACACGGTCAACCACGCGTCCGAGCCGGGTCGAAGTCGAAAGAACGAGCGAACCCGTCGCCGAAATGAGCAAAGTCGGCGTGACCATCGCCGTCAAAAACTCGATCGTCGGATTCAGTAAATTGACATTCGGTACTAAATCGCCAGCCATAAAGATTCATTTTAACGCCGACGGCGCAAAGACGCGAAGACGCAAAGTTTTTTTATAATGCTTCTTTGCGCCTTACGCGTCTTTGAATTGAAAAACAATTGGTAAAACGGATTTTATTTTAGTTCAAAAGAGTCGCTGCACAAAAATTCCTGTTTCCCGATATTCGGCTTTGAATCGCCGGCTTCCTGAATGCCGAGACAGAATTTTATTTTATTGGTTTTCGGCGGCATTTCGGCGGGCGGCGCGCAGTCGTCGAACGGCGTTTTTTGCTTTAGAGGCAGCTCGATGAAAACTTTTCCGCTCACGGTTTCGCCGGCTTTGAGCGATCCCGTGCGCGGTGTGATCGGCGCATCGCGCAGCGGACAATTTTTTGGTTCGGCGAAGGCTTTCTGAGCGAGTTCGATACTGCCGTCCGGCTGCGGCTCGACATAAACGATCTGGCGGTTTGGCGAATCGGAATGTCCTTGATTATACAAAATAAAGTCTTTCGCGCCCGTGTTTTTGACCGTGTATTCAATAATCAAATTATCGTTCGGATAATTTATGCCGTCATATTTTCCCTTGTTTTGTCTTTTGCCGACCAATTGAAACTCGATCTCGCCTTTTTTGCCGGCAGAGCGAAAAACTTCATCCATATTTTTCAGGTTTGTTACCGGCGTGTTTGACGCCGCGGGCTCGGATTTAACGGAAACGTTGTCCGGCACATTTTCATTCGTATTCGCGCGCGCGTTCGACTCGCTTTTTCCGCATTCGATCAAAAGCGCGGCGAACAAAAAAATGATGATTCCCAAAACCTTCATAAAACACTTCTCTTTCGTTCTAAAATAGCACTTCCGCATAAAATCCTGCAAGATTTTATGCGGAAGCGTTTTTGCCGGAAACCTTTAATCAAACCCGCGATTTGCCGGTTCCGATATAATGCAGACGTTGCTGCAGATTCATCTCTTCGCGCAAACCGTTTTCCGTCAGCTCGTCCGGATGAACGGCATCGTCGGTTTGTTCGGTGGTCGCCGCATTCGCGTCATTGTCGATCGGTAAACCGACCGCGACGCGTTCGCCGGTGCGCAAACCGCTGCCGTTGTCGATATTATCCGTTCCGTTATAGGCTTCATTCCGAAAAGTTCCGTGCGTAAAATCGTAGGCGTGCGCCATCTCGTGAAACAAGACGACCGTCGGAATCGATTCGGTCGAAGTTCCGTCCGAATAAGTATAAGTCGGCATATACGACGGGTTATAATTTATTTCCGCGCTGTTCGGAGTTCCGGTGGTGCCGGTTGCCGGATCGTAAAACGGCTGCGGCGCGGTCGGATTAAGCCGGTTTGCCCAATCCGCGCTGCCGCTGTCAGCCGACGATTCGTTGATCGTCACGGTCACATTATCGTTGGTGAAAGCTTCGTCGTAGCCTTCGAGCATCTGCCGTCCGACCGGCGACGAACGAAGCATTTCGAGATCGGCTTCGACCCGTTCTCTGAATTCGTCCGAACCGTTGATAATCACGCTCGTCGAGCCCGGATTTCCCGTTAATTCGACCGTCACGACCGTATTTCTTACAGTGCCTTCGCTTTTTTGAACGGTGTCGTCCGTCTGCGCATAGATCTGATTGACGCCGTCGTCTCCGAAAATCTCATCCGTTCCCTGTCCGGCGTAAATTGCGTCATCGCCGTAATTTCCGCGCAGATAATCGTCGCCGATGCCGCCCGAAACGACATCGTTGCCGTCGTTGCCGTAAATTTCGTCGTTGCCTTTACTTCCTTCGAGATAATCGTTGCCGTCGTTGCCGTAAAGCTTGTCGTTATCGTCGCCGCCGTAAACGACATCGTTGCCCGTATCGCCGTAAATTATATCTTCGCCCTTCGAGCCGTTGATATAATCGTCGCCGCCGCTGCCGTGCAGACGGTCGTTGCCGTCGCCGCCTTCGATCTTGTCGTTGCCGCCGCCGCCGCGGATAAAATCGTCGCCGTTTTGTCCTTCGAGCCGAAGATGGACGGTGACGTTTTCGTCAACCCAGATATTATCGTTGCCGTCGCCCGCGCGAATCACCAGATTATCCCGGTCGGAGCCGGAAAAAGTTTGCCGTTCGCCATTGACCGTGACCGTGATGTCGCCGGTTTTCGGGTCTTGCGAAACACCGATCTGGTCGTCGCCCGCGCCGGAATCGATAATTACCTCGCCGCCGGTTTTCGTGACGGTCGCTTCTTTTGAAAAATTGCTCGCCGGCGGCGTGTCGCCGAAAAAGCCGTTCAGTTTGTCTTTGATCTTATTGCCGAAATTATTTAATTCGCCCAGTTTGCTGGTTGCGCCGATGTTTGAATCATCCTTCAAAGGCGCGGTCGTCGTCTGGTTTTTGACTTCCGTCTTTGGCGCGTCATTAACTTTCGTTTCCGCACGGTTCGTATTATTGACCGAAACCGAATCGCCTACTTTGCCCATTGCATTTTTCCCCCGATTTATTCTTACCTTAAATTATCGCCGTATTTTCGGAAATGTTTCCCTGACGAAAGGTTTATTTTACGGATTGGCGCGAAAACTTCACTTTGTGATATTTTGCCTTTATGGAAAATGGAAAGATCGTCATCGAAAAATATGAAAGCGAGATTCTGAAAAACAATCCGCCCGGCGATAAATTTGTCCGCGACGTGATCGTTTATCTGCCGCCCGGTTACGCTGAAGAAAAACGTTACCCGACGGTTTATGCGCTGACGGGTTTTACCGGACGCGGAAAAATGTTTCTCAACGACAAAGCCTTTTCGCCCAATCTCGTGGAAAGAATAGATTTGCTGATCGGTGCCGGAAAAATCAAGCCGATGATCGTCGTGATGCCCGATTGTTTTACGTATTACGGCGGCTCGCAATATATCAATTCAAGCGCGACCGGCAATTACGAAGATTATTTGACGCGCGAGATCGTCCCGTTCATCGACGAAAACTTTGCGACCCTCACAGACAAAAATTCACGCGCCGTGATGGGCGGTTCGTCGGGCGGCTACGGCGCGCTGGTTTTATCAATGCGGCACGCGGATATTTTCGGACTTTGCGCTTCGCTGAGCGGCGATTGTTATTTTGAAATATCCCTGCTGCCCGATTTCGGCAAGGCTTTTCGGGCGATCAAGGGCGATCCGCAAGGCTTGATGAAAAAAATCTGGAACGAAGAAGCCAAACAAGGAAAATTCGATTTCGACGCGCTGAATATTATCGGAATGAGCGCGTGCTATTCGCCGAACGGCGCGGATTTTGATTTGCCGTTCGATCTCGAAACCGGCGAGATTCGTCAGGAAATCTGGGAAAAATGGCTCGCTCACGATCCGGTCAGACTGGTTGAAAAATACGCGGAAGGTTTAAAATCGCTAAAATTGCTCTTTATTGACGCGGGCACGTCCGATGAATTTAATCTCGACATCGGCGCGAACGTTTTATCCAAAAAACTGCGCGATTTCGACATTCCGCACATCAAGGAAGAATTCGACGGCGGACATCACAATATTTCGTACCGCCAAGCCCGTTCGCTCGAATTGATCTCCGAAAATTTTGAATAGAGCTTTTTTGCGTTTTAATCTTGGCGGACTTTGCGCCTTTGCGGGAAAAAATTATCCCGCAAAGGCGCAAAGTCCGCCAAGTAAATCAAAGACCTGGCTTTAAAAATTTATATTTCAAAACCCGGCAAAAACGAACAGCGGATTTAAGGATTAAAACCGCCTGTTCCCATTTCCGGTTGTAAAATTTCAACCGCCTGCTCGATCTTTTCGGGTTTCCCAAAGAGAATCAGAATGTCGTTTTCCTGCAATTTATAGTTGGCGCCGGGACCGATTTTTGTATCGTCGCCGCGCACGACGGCGATCAATGTCGCACCAGTCGCATTCCGCAAATTCAGCTCGCCGAGATTTTTACCGATCGCCGGCGAAGTCTGATTCAATTTAACGGTTTCCGTCGTCGCCGCCTGCAGAGCGGCATTCAAATTCGACATTTCAACCCGCTGGATCGACGGTGAACGAAGCATTTCATAACCCTGTCGGCGAACTCTTTCGATCTGGTTTTCGATCGTGTGCCGGTCAACGCCGTAGCGCAGCAGAACACGCGAAAAGATCTCGATGCTCGTTTCGAATTCCTCCGGGATAACTTCGTCGGCGCCGAATTTTAGTAATTCCGTGATTTCCGAAGTGTAGCGCGTGCGGACGACGATATAAATCTTCTCGTTCAGCTCGCGGGCTTGTTTAACGGTGCGCCGCGCGGCTTGCGGGTCGGACATTGCGAGCACCAGCGCATTCGCGTTTTCGATCGCGGCGTGATGCAGAACTTCGCGCCGTGTCGCATCGCCGAAATTGATCTTCTCGCCTTTTTGCTTCGCTTCGCGAACGACTTCCGCGTTGAGTTCGAGAATCGTGTAGGAAACCATCACGGCGCGCAAAACCCGCGCGAGATTGCGCCCGTTGAGACCGTAACCGACGATGATCACGTGATTGTTGAGCCCGCCGGTTGACGTGATATGCAGATCTTCTCCGGCTTCGGTTTCGCCATTTTCCGCCGAAGATTTTTTATCCGGCACGAATCGCTGGACCAAATAACCGAACTGCGGCGCGGCGGCGATCATAAACGGCGTGATGATCATCGAGATGATCGAAGCCGCGAGAAAACTTTGATAATCGGAATCGGGAAGCAAATCGGCGGCGCGTCCGGCTTTTGCCAGAACAAACGAAAATTCGCCGATCTGCGCCAGCCCAAGCGCGGTCATCACGGCAACTCTTTGCGGAAAACCGAGTAATTGAATAACCGCCCAGATGATCAAACTCTTGCCGATAACCAAAAAGACCACCCACAGAAAAACGGTGAATAAATTATCGAACAAAGCGCTCAGCGAAAGTAGCATTCCGATCGAAACGAAAAAGATGCTGTTGAAAACGTCGCGAAAAGGCAAAATGTCCGCCGTCACCTGATGACTAAAATCCGATTCGGCTAAAACCATTCCGGCGATAAAAGCGCCGAGCGCCAGCGACAAACCGAATTGCGCCGTCACAAAAGATATTCCCAGACAGAGTAGAACGACCAGCAGCAGCAAAACTTCGGGGCTTTTTAATCTGACGATTTGTTTGAGCATGACGGGCACGAGAAACCATGCGCCCGCGACAATCACGATCAAACCCACCAAAGAACCGCCGAGCTTGGCGGCGACCGCGCCGAATGAAGCCGCGTCTTTTCCGCCGAGCACCGGAACCAGCAGCATCATCAAAACGATACTGATGTCCTGAAAAAGCAGAATCCCGACTCCGGCGCGTCCGTGCGGCGCGTCCGTCTCTTTGCGTTCGGCATAGCTTTTCAGAACGATCGCCGTGCTCGAAAGCGCGACCAGAAAGCCGAAAAAGACCGCTTGATTTAATCCTCTGCCAAAAAGAACCGCGACAATCGCGACGGCAGTGATCGTCAAACCGACCTGCAAACCGCCGCCGACCAGCACGAGCCGTTTCATCTCGCGCAGTCGGTGCAGCGAAAATTCGAGCCCGATCGTGAAAAGCAGCAGCATCACGCCGATCTCGGCAAGAATTTCGATCGCTTCGAGTTCTTTAATTAATCCCAACCCGTAAGGTCCGATGACGATCCCCGTCAGCATCAAACCGACCAGCAGCGGTAGTTTCAAACGCAGACAGGCAAAGGCGACCGGCACGGAAACCAGTAAAATAATCAATAGATCTGCAAACAACTGCGGTGTATGCATAATAGTTTTTCCTCAATTTTTCTAATTTTATTTGGATTCTCGAAGCAAATTTAGCAGGCTTTGAGAACTAGCTTCAAAATCATCAGCCAAGAGATGGACGCCGGGTTGTGTTTTTCAAACTTGTCTGTTGAAAAACATCGGAAATAAAACTTTGCCGGCAAAGTCATTGACCATTCGGATCAGCTGATTTTTCAAGTATTATTGTTTAGATTTTTGGAGGAGCACGATCTGATTGTGAGCTTAAAACAAGCGAGATTTGCAAAAAATCCGGTTCGTGGCGATGCTGCGCCGTTCGCCAACAAAAATTTGCGCGAAAATCCGCCCGGTCAAATGTCAAATTCTCGCCCGCCAAATTTTGATGAGCGTGTTTTTGACATTTGGATTTGAGCAGCGTGGAATATTTGCCCGAACCGTGAACCGAAAAAGCGTAGGCGTTTGATTTTTTTTCGAGAATGAAAGATGTGTTTTTAGAGAAATTATTTTCGGCATTCGGAAAAGGCAATAGCTGAATGCCTTCTCCGCCGGAAAAAAATAACCCGACCAGCACGCCGAAGATAAAAATCCAGCGCGCGCAATTTTGCCCGGGTATCAAAGTAAAACTTTTCATCAAGTATAAAATTATTACTTAAATTAATCATACAACAAATTTTCCGAAGCGCACAAAATACTTGTTTCCCCGAACTGAAACTAACTTTCTATTTTAGGTAGTGAACAAAAAGTAATGCTATTTGAAAAATAAAGAGTAATTTCTTGTAAT
>CADEFG010000159.1 GCA_902826505.1 uncultured Acidobacteriota bacterium | reverse complement strand
CGATCTCGCTCCGGGCGCGAAATTCTGCGCCGAATGCGGAACGAAAACCGAGGGCTAAGACAAACGCGAAAGACGCAAAGTAAAAGGGCGAGAGGAAAATTTATCTCTCGCCCTTTTACTTTGCGTCTTTGCGCCTTTGGATGTTTGCGTTAAAATTATTATTGATAAATGGAGAAATTTATGGCGATCAGTCCTGAACTTTTAGAAATCCTGCGCTGTCCGAAATGTAAATCGACAGTCGAATTAAAAGCCGACAAAAGCGGTTTGAAATGCACGAACCCCGAATGTGCGCTCGTTTATCCGATTCGCGACGAGATTCCCGTGATGCTCGTCGAAGAAGCGAAGACGGAGAAATGAAAAACGGATAATGGATAAATGATAATTTGATTTTATTATCCGTTATCCGTTATCCATTATCCGTTATGTTGATTGACTGGACAAAAGTAAAACGTGTGTTGGTTGTGCGTCTGCGCTCGATCGGCGACACGGTTCTCTCAACGCCTTCGCTGATCGCGCTGCGGAGATTTTTGCCCGATGCGCAGATCGATATTTTGCTCGAAGATTGGGTCGCGCCGGTTTTGGAAGGTTTCGACACGGTTGATAATGTTCTGACTGTTTCGCGAAAGAGCAAAAAATCGCGTTTTGAAACGGCGCGACAGATTCGCCGTAATAAATACGATGTCGCGTTTAATCTTCACGGCGGAACGACCGCGACATTTTTTGTTCGCGTTTCGGGTGCCCGGCATCGCGTCGGCTTCGCACATTACAGCTATAAATTTCTCTACAATCACCTGCTTTCTTCATCGGCGGATTACTGGCACACGGAATTTTCGCATTCCGCCGAACAACAACTCGCGCTTTTAGGGTTTGTCGGCGTGCCGGTCGAAGACAAACCGAAAAGCCGTTTGGTTGTGACTAACGCCAAAGCGGAAGAAATGAATTTATTTCTTCATGTTTATGGGATTGATGATGAAAAAATTGCTTTAATTCACCCTGCCGCGGCGTTTGATACAAAACAATGGTCAACTGAAAATTTTGCGAAGGTAATTGATTATCTTGCCTCAAGAAATATATTCTCGGTCGTTGTTGCGACGCCGAAGGAAGAACATATTATCAATGAGTTGAGCCAGAAAACTTCAACTGTTTTTCACGGTTTTACTAATTTAAGTTTGCCTGAGATCACGGCTTTGGCGGCGCGCTCCCGAGTTTTTGTCGGGAACGATTCGGGAATCGCGCATATCGCGGCGGCGGTCGGTGCACCGAGCGTCGTGGTTTTCGGTTCGTCAAATATCAATCACTGGCGACCCTGGACTGACGCGCCGAGTGAGATTGTTTACGAAAAGCTCGCGTGTCAGCCGTGCGCCGGATATTTTTGCAAGGAATTTGATGCCCCGCAATGTATTTTAAGCGTCAAAACCGAGAGCGTCATCGAAGCGATCGAGAAAGTCCTTGCCAAAAAATAAAAGGCGAGTTCCGAAAAACTCGCCGCAAAGCATTTAAGCGAAAGCCGTTAAGCCAAGTCTATGACAAACTTATTTTTTATTCGTCGCGGTGTTTGTTTTAGCCGGAGTGCTGCCGCCGTTGACCGCCTGATTGGTCATCGAATCTTTCGGCGCAACTTTTAATTCGTTTTTCACGCTTTTCACGCCGTCAATTTCTTTGGCGACCGTTTCGGCTTTTGTTTTTTCAGCCGCGCTCGCGACCGATCCTTTGAGCGTTACAACATCATTGACGACGTCAACGTTGATTGTTGATTCGCGCAATTCGCTGGTCGTTGCTAAAGCCGCCCGGGTTTTAAACCAAAGCCAGCTGTCGTTAACGCCTTGTCCGATCGTGCTCGAACCTTTGTCTTTTTCATATTCAGCTTTATTTTTGTCGTATTCCTCGCGGCTGACGTTGGCATTGTCGCGACGCGTGGGTGTCGCGGACGGCATTGCGACATTCGCATTGTTATTGACAACAACCGCTTGGTTGCTGTTTAAGTTTCTGGTATTGACGTTTGTATTCGGCGTCGTTGTTTCGCAACCGGCGAGCGCGAGCGCCGACAAACTGATCGTCATAATTATAAATTTAGTTTTCATTACAAATTCCTCCTGTTTTTTATAAACCAACTTTTCAAAACAGATGTGAACGGCAACTTTCATACCAGTCCCGACAAATTGCTTTTTATAGCAATTATTTTGCTTAAATTGCCTATATCTTGCTTTTTTGCCCGACAAACTAACTGCTTTCTTGACATAGCCAAATATGGCATTTATCATCTAAAGTTTCGGCTCATATTGCCGTTGGTCGCTGTGCGTCGTCAAATGAATTAAAACAGGACGCCCGAGCGAAGCAAAAATATACAGTTATGTTCGAGTCATTATCCGATAAATTAAAACGTTCGCTGAAAAATCTGCGCGGTCAGGGTAAACTCACGCCCGAACACGTCGATACGGCGCTGCGCGAAATTCGGATGGCTTTGCTCGAGGCGGACGTCAATTATAAGGTCGCCAAGGACTTTGTTGACAGCGTTCGCGCCAAAGCCGAAGGACAGGAAGTTTGGCAGGACCTGAAACCGCACGAACAGGTCGTCAAGATCGTCTATGACGAGCTCGTCAATCTTTTCGGCGGCACTTCTTCGCGGCTTGTTTTTACAAAACAGGTTCCGAACGTTGTGATGATCGTCGGTCTGCAAGGCTCGGGTAAAACGACTTCGACCGGAAAAATCTCGCGCTGGCTCAAAGACAATCAGGAACGCAAACCGCTGTTGGTTTCAGTTGACGTGTATCGTCCGGCGGCGCGCGAGCAATTAAGAGTTGTCGGCAACGCGGTCGGCGTGACGGTTTATCAGGATAAGGAAACGAATGATCCGCTGACGCTTGTCCGCGGCGCGGTGCGTTACGCGCAGGAAACGGGTTTTGATACTTTGATGATCGACACCGCCGGTCGGCTTCACGTTGACGACGAACTGATGGTCGAACTCGAACAGATCAAGGCGGAAACCCGACCGATCGAGGTTTTGTTCGTCGCGGACGCGATGACCGGGCAAGATGCGGTGCGGAGCGCAGAAGTTTTTCACGAACGAGTCGGCATCACGGGCGTTGTTCTCACGAAAATGGATGGCGACGCGCGCGGCGGTGCGGCTTTATCGATCAAACAGGTGATCGGTCAGCCTGTCAAGTTTGTCGGCGTCGGCGAAAAATACGACGCGATCGAGCCGTTTTATCCGGATAGAATCGCGCAGAGAATCTTAGGAATGGGCGATGTTCTGTCGCTCATCGAAGAAGTTCAGACAAAGATCGACGAGGAAGAAGCCCAGAAGCAGTTCCAGAAAATGACGAGCAACCAGTTTACGCTCGAAGATTTTCGCAACCAGCTCGGACAATTCAAAAAACTCGGCTCGATGTCCAAATTGATGAAGATGCTGCCCGAGCAAATGACGGGCGGAATGCAGCTCTCCGACGAGCAATCCGAACAGGTCGAAGCGCAGATGAAGCGCACCGAAGCAATCATCGATTCGATGACCAAAGCTGAGCGCAATAATCATAAAATTTTGGACGCGAGCCGTAAAACGCGCGTCGCCAAAGGTTCCGGTTCGACGATCTCAGAGGTCAACGGGCTTATTCGCCAATACGAGCAAATGAAGAAAATGATGTCGCAGATGAATCGCGGCGGACTTCTTAGCAAACTCGCCGGCAAAGCGATGGGCGGACTCGGCGGCGGTTTAGGCGGACTTCTCGGCGGCGGTGGCGGACTCGGCGGAATGTTCGGCGGCGGCGGACAGGAAGAATTTGATAACGATTACGAAGAAACAAAAGATTCTTTGTCAAAGCGATTAAAGAAAAAGAAAAGACACAAAAAGAAAAGGTAGTTAATCGAAAATCGAAAATCGTAAATAGAATTTTTCAACGGTTTACGATTCACAATTTACGATTTACGGAGAAATTATGTTAGCAATTAGTTTAATGAGAATGGGCGCGAAGGGAAAACCCTTCTATCGTCTCGTAGTCAAGGAAAAGCGTTCAAAACGCGACGGGAAATATATCGAAAATGTCGGAACATATAATCCGATGACCAATCCGGCAGAAGTCAATCTTCAGCATGACCGGATCAACTACTGGATCGGTGTCGGTGCACAACCGACCGAAACCGTGGCGAGCTTGATCAAAAACAATCCGGTTCCTCCAGCGGAATAGTTATGAGTTGACTGAGTTTGCAGAGTTGACCGGATTTTCAAAAATCTAACCCGGTCAACTCTGCAAACTCAGTCAACTCTGCAAACTTAATTATGAAAGAAGCCGTTGAAAAGATCGTCAAAGGACTTGTCGGACAGCCCGAAGCAGTCGAGGTGTCGGAAATTTCCGATGGAAAGACCGTGAAGATCGAAGTACGGGTCGGCGTGGGCGATATGGGACGTTTGATCGGTCGTGAAGGTCGCACCGTCAAGGCGATTCGCAGTTTGCTTTATTATGCCGGGCAAAAACAGGGCACACGGTTTCAGCTCGACATTGTTGAGTGATTTTAGATTTGCGATTTGCGATTTTTTATTTATGAATGAAGAATTGGTCGCGGTTGCTAAAATCGTGAAATCGCGCGGGCTTCGCGGCGAGCTTGTCGCGAATGTTTTAACGGATTTTCCCGAACGCTTTGATGGACTTGAAACGGTCATTGCGCTTTTGCCGAGCGGTGAAAAGCGTGAATTGAAAATTGAAAGGTTTTGGTTTCAAAAAGGCAGAATCATCCTGAAATTTGCAGGTTTTGAGCGAATCGAAACGGCAGAGAATTTGCGCGGCGCGGAAATCTGCGTGCCCGAATCCGATGCGGTCGAGCTCGCGGAAGATGAATTTTTTGATTGGGAACTTGAAAATTGCGAAGTCGAAACCGTCGAAGGCTTGAAATTAGGTCGTGTGAAGGAATTGATGCGCACGGGCGGGACGGAAATTATAGTTGTGGCGGGCGCCGAAAAAGAATATCTAATTCCGTTCGCAGAAACAATTTGTATTGAAATCAATATTGAAAACAAGTTGATTCGCGTGGATTTACCGGAAGGTTTGCTGGATTTTTAGATTTTCGGTCTTTGGTCTTTGGTCTTTGGTTTTCGTTAATACAAAGACCAAAGACCAAAGACCAAAGACCAAATGAAAATTGATGTTTTAACAATCTTCCCCGAGTTTTTTCGGGAGGTCTTTGATTTTGGAATCATTCGCCGTGCCAGATTAGCGGAAATCGTCGCGATAAATATTCATGACCTTCGCGAGTTTACGACCGACAAACATCGGATGACGGACGACCGACCGTTCGGCGGCGGCGACGGAATGGTTTTCAAACCGGAACCGATCTTTAACGCGGTCGAAAAGATTTTGGGAACTTGCGAACGCGAAAAATACGCGCCCCAAACGCGGGTCGTTCTTTTAACGCCGCAGGGCAAACCGCTCAAACAAGCGGGGGCGAAAGAGTTTGCCGATGAGGTTGAAAATTTGGTTTTGATCTGCGGACGTTACGAAGGCGTTGACGAACGCGTCACGGAAGCGCTCGTGACCGACGAAATTTCGATCGGCGATTACGTGCTTTCGGGCGGCGAACCGGCGGCGATCGTGCTGGTCGATGCGATCGTGAGATTACTGCCGAACGCGCTGGGCAGCGAAACGTCCGCCGAAAACGATTCGTTCTCGAACGGATTGTTGGATTATCCGCATTACACGCAGCCGCGTGATTTTCGCGGAATGCAGGTGCCCGAAGTTCTACTCGGCGGCAATCACGCCGAGATCGAAAAATGGCGACGGGCAAAAGCGTTGGAAAAAACGCAAAAAGTTAGACAGGACTTATTAATTAAGGAGAATAGCTGAAAGTGAATAGTCAAAGGTTACAAAAGATAACTTTTAACGGTCACCTCTCGCTGAAAATAAAATGAATCGTTTAGACAGTATTGAACAAACACAATTAAAAGAAAATATTCCTGCCTTTCAATCGGGCGACACCGTTAAGGTTCACGTCCGCATCAAGGAAGGCAATAAAGAACGTTTGCAGGTTTTCGAAGGTGTTGTGATCGCACGTAAACACGGCGGCGCCCGCGAAACCGTGACGGTTCGCAAAGTCAGTTTCGGCGTCGGCGTCGAACGTATTTTCCCGCTTCACGCGACGATCGTCGATCATATCGATGTTGTCCGGCGCGGTAAAGTCCGCCGTGCGAAACTTTATTATTTGCGTGATCTGCGCGGTAAAGCGGCGCGGATCAAAGAACGCGATACACGCAACAAAAAAGCGAAAGCATAGTTTTTTAACGCTGGTGGCGCGAAGACGCGAAGTTCGCAAAGGTTTTATAAAATTTTGCGCCTTTGCGTCTTCGCGTCTTTGCGTTTTATGAAAACAACATTTCAAATCGGCATAGACTTTGAGAATCAGGCAATTGCCGACGGCTACAGGTACGTTGCCGGGGTTGACGAAGTCGGACGCGGTTGTCTGGCGGGCGCGGTCGTCGCGGCGGCTTGCATTCTTGATCTGTCGAAACCGCTTCCCGCAGGCTTGAACGATTCCAAAAAACTCTCCGCCAAACGCCGCGAACGGATCGACGAAGAACTCAAAGAAAACGTCATCGCCTATTCGATCGCACAAGTCGAAGCCGACGAGATCGACCGAATAAATATTCTCCAGGCGACCAAAAAAGCGATGCGGCTCGCGATCGAGAAGCTCACGCCGAACGCCGATTTTTTGCTGATCGATGCCGTTCAACTCAAAGAAATAAACTTGCCGCAAAAAGCCATCATCAAAGGCGACGCGATTTCCGCTTCGATCGCCGCCGCTTCCATCTTAGCGAAAACCTACCGCGACAATCTGATGCAGGAATTTTGCAAGATCTATCCAAACTACGGTTTTTCAAAACACGTCGGGTATGGTACAAAAGCGCATTTCGAAGCCATTCGCGAGTACGGTGCGTGCCCGCTTCACCGCAAATCCTTTCGCGGCGTTTTGTAAAATCTGGGCAAATTAAAACTTTAGGTCTTAGTCTATCTGTCGGCAACTGCGCTTGATTAAATTCAGTGTTGACCGTGTAATCGAGAATTTTTGCAGCTTCTTCAAGTGTGCAGTAAAACTATCAACTCAAGTGACTTTTCTTAAAATTAATTGGTTAAAGCAAAAAAAATAAAATGTCAGTGTCAATTGGGGTAACTTGATTACAATTTACGCCAGTATCGGCAACTTAGGTTGGGTAATCTATCCCAAAAACAAATATTAACTAATCTTTTAGGAGACAATTTATGAGAAAATTCGGTTTTAAGACTTTTGTTTTAACAGTTATCGCCTTGGCACTCCCTTTGTTGGTCAGCGCGCAAGCAACACGCACCTGGGTTTCAGGCGTTGGTGACGATGTTAATCCGTGCAGCCGTACCGCGCCGTGCAAAACATTTGCCGGAGCGATTTCAAAAACAGCGACGAACGGTGAAATCAACTGTCTCGACCCGGCTGGTTATGGTGCGGTGACGGTGACGAAATCGATCACGATCGATTGCGAAGACACGCAGGGTTCGATTCTTTCTGCCGGTACAAACGGCGTGATCGTCAATATAACGAGCGTGACCGACACGAAAAAAGCCTTCAAACTTCGCGGCGTGACGATCAACGGCGCGGGAACGGGCATCAACGGGATCAGAATTCTTTCCGCCAACTCGGTAAATATCGAAGACGGTGTGATCGACGGCGTAACGCAGCATGGTATTTCGATCGAAACCACCTCGGGAACACCGAAAATCGTCGTTGACAGAATGTCGATCAGAAGCAATACGGGCAATGGTATCAACGCTTTTATCACGGGCGGCACGGTTAATCTGGCGATCACCGATTCAAAACTTTCGACCAACGCGACCGGACTCAGCTTGAGCAGCAATACGAAAGCGGTCATCAAAACCTCAACGATTGCCAACAACACGACCGGCGTCGTTGCTTTTCAGTCCGATCTGAATGTTTCAAATTGTGTGATCTCAGGAAACACGACCGGCGTTTCATCTTTGACGGGCGGCACGATCAGACTTTTTGAGAACATCATTACAAGCAACGGCACCGGCTTATCGTCGGGCGGCGGCGCGATTCTTTCATCCAATAATAACCAGGTTGACGGCAACACGACCAACGGGACGGTCACCGGATTTTTAACCAACACCTAATTGTGCAAGCAGTTTCAAAAGAAAAAGAAAGCCGTCTTCAAATTGAAGACGGCTTTCTTTTTCTTTTATAAACTCGAACGGCTTTAGCTGAGAAAACCTTTGAACTTGCTCGCGCTCGCCGTGTAGTTCGGAAAGATCTTGTCGAGATTTTTATTGCCCAGATGTTTTTGCGAGACTTCGCTGAAGACGTCGCGGAAATCGGTCGTCACCGCGAGATCGCGTCCGTCATTGAGCTGATCGTTTTTCAAACCTTTCCAATCGCCGTAAACCTTACCGCCTTTGACGGAATTGCCGAGCAGAAACATCGCGTTACCGTGTCCGTGGTCGGTTCCGTTCGAGCCGTTCTGCCGCGCCGTTCTACCGAATTCCGACATCGTTAAAATCACGACATCATCCATTCGTTTGCCGAGATCCGTGACGAGCGCCGCGATGTTGGCGCCGAAGTCGCGTAAAAGATTGGCAAGCTGTCCGCGGGCGCCGCCTTCGTTAAGATGCGTGTCCCAATTAAGTCCGGGCGTATCGGTAAACGCGACTTCCAAACCGACATTCGATTTGATAAGCTGGGCGATCTGTCGAAGCGAGCGTCCGAACGGCGTATTTGTGTAAACTGCACCGTTTTCGGGTTTGAACTGCGCGGGGTTCGCCTGTTTCAAAAAATTGACGGCTTCAAAGGTTTCCTTGCCGGTTTCGCCCAATGAATCTTTCGAATTTTGCTGGTAAACGTCTTCAAATCCGCCCTGCACGGATTTTGTGTAAATTCCCGCCTTGATCGAAAAATCGGCGACATTGGTCATCGCGATCGTCGGATATTTGCCGAGCAGCGAGCGCGGCGTTTGCTGGGTCATCGAAACGGCGCGGAATGCCGAATCGTTCTTGCCCGCAGAG
>CADEFG010000158.1:2716-9041 GCA_902826505.1 uncultured Acidobacteriota bacterium | reverse complement strand
AAAAAATTCGAAGCTGCCGTTTTATCGTCAAATCTATGAAGCGATCAGGCGGGCGATTTTAACAGGAAAACTGGTTTCGGGAACGCGTTTGCCGGCGAGCCGGGTTTTGGCAACCCAATTGAGCGTTTCGCGGATCACGATCGTCAACGCGTTTGAACAGCTTTTGGCGGAAGGTTATCTTGAAGGAAAAACGGGCGCGGGAACTTTTGTGGCATCGAAAATTCCGGAAGATTTACTGCAAATCTCAAACTCGGCAGCTAAAAACAAGTCTCCCAAAATTTTGACCGAAAAGATCAAGATTTCCGATTTTGCCAAACGGTTAACCGAAACGCAGCGCAACATTTCGCGTTTTCAGACAACGGCAAATCCTGCCCCATTCAAAAACGGGTTGACGGCAACGCCCGAATTTCCGTTCGAGATTTGGGAAAAAATCGCCGTCCGGGTTTTCCGACAATCGCACTATAAAATTTCCGGTTACGGCGAAGCGGCGGGTTATCTGCCGCTGCGGCAAGCGGTTGCCGCCCACCTCGCCGGTTCGCGCGGCGTCCGCTGCGACATCGAACAGATTTTTATTACGAACGGCGCCCAGCAGGCGCTCGATCTGATCGGGCGAGTTTTGCTCGAAGAAAAAGATAAAGTTTGGATCGAAGACCCGTGTTATCAGGAATCACGCGTGGTTTTCCGGGCGAACGGCGCAAATATCGTCCCTGTTTCGATTGATGCGGAAGGATTTGATCTGGCGGAGGCGAGGCGTCAAAGCGCCGGGGCAAAACTTGTTTACATCACGCCTTCGCATCAATATCCGACCGGCGTAACGATGAGTTTGGCGCGCCGTCTGAGCTTGCTCGAATGGGCGCGCAAAAACAATTCGTGGATCATCGAAGACGATTACAACAGCGAATTTCGTTATGCCGGGCGACCGCTTGCTTCGCTACAAAATCTCGATAATTTCGGACGCGTGATATATGTCGGGACGTTCAGTAAAACGATTTTTCCCGCGCTTCGGTTGGGCTGCATGATCGTGCCGAAAAATTTGATCGAGATTTTTACCGCGGCGCGGGCGCTCGGCGATTGGCATTCGCCGATCTTTGAACAAGCGATCCTCGCAGATTTTATCGCCGAAGGACATTTTGCAAGGCATCTCCGGCGAATGCGGACGCTTTACGAAAAACGCCAGCATTTTCTGGTCGCCGAGGCGGAAAAACAGCTCGACGGACTTTTGAAAATCTCAAAAGCCCAATCGGGAATGCATTTGATCGGCTGGCTTCCGGAAGGTTTCGACGATCAGAAAATTGCCGAAAAAGGCGCGGAAAATGGTTTGAACCTGACGCCGCTTTCGTCTTACTGTATCAAAAATAAGCTCAGTTCGGGCGTGGTCCTCGGCTACACGGGATTCAACGAAAAGCAAATCAGACAAGGAATTCAAAAATTAAAAAAGGTTTTGCTAGAAATTTAGACAACGGATTAGACGGATTTGACAGATAAAATTTCAAAAGTTTTAATCTGTGAAATCCGTCTAAACCGTTGTTAACCCAAAGGCAGTTCGTTTTTCTGGCGTTCGCCGATCTCTTCGATGTATTTGACGATTTTTTTGATCAGCCAATCGGGCGTTGAAGCACCGGCGGTGACACCGACGCGCTGTGCGCCGATCAAATCTTGCGCGTTTATCTCTTCTTCGGTTTCGATCAGAAAACTTTTCGGGCATTGTTCTTCGCAAACCGCCAGCAGTTTGCGGCTGTTTGACGAATGTCGACCGCCGATAATATAAAACGCGTCAACTTCGCCCGCGAGCGCCCGCGCCGCGTCCTGCCGGTCGCGGGTTGCCGAACAGATCGTGTTGACGATCTGCACTTCGTCGTCGGTTTTTGTTTTGATCGCTTCGGCGGTGTCGAAAAAGGTTTTCGCTTTGATCGTTGTTTGCGAAACGACGAGCGGATTTCTCAGACGCGGCAAACCGGCAACCTCGGTTTCATCCTTGATGACAAACGCGTGATCCGGCGCGTAACCTTTGACGCCGATCATTTCGGGATGATCAGGATTGCCGACGACGATCACGTGACGGTTTTGTTCAGCCGCGCGGGCGGCGAGTTTTTGCACACGCGTGACGAACGGACACGTCGCATCCACGACTTTCGAGGCTTTTTCTTCGAGATCGCGCTGGACTTCGGGCGTTACGCCGTGGGCGCGAATGACCGCCGTTTCGCCGCGTTTTATTTGGACTGGTTCGCTGATCGTGGAAACGCCGTAATTTCCGAGCCGCTGCATTTCCTGTTCGTTATGAATCAGCGGACCGAGTGTCCGAACGGTATCGCCTTCTTCGAGCGCGTCCTCGACCATTTCGACGGCGCGTTCGACGCCGAAACAAAATCCCAATTCATCTGCCAGTAAAACTTTCATAAATTTTGAATTCCTTGCGCTTTTGTGCGAAAAGAAAATACCATTCTAACAAATGACTAACGGAAACAAAACTTTAAATATAGATTGCCGGTATTTGTCGAAGCCGGATTTTCCCGCGCTTCACCAAACGTTTCACGATGCATTTTCCGATTATTTTGTGCCGTTCCAGCTTTCCGAAGAACAGCTTGAAAACCACATACGGCAAAATTCGGTTGATCTGGTAAGATCGGTCGGCGCTTTTTCGAATGATCAATTGGTCGGTTTCACGCTCAATGGTTTCGGTGTTTGGAACGGTAAACAAACGGTTTACGACGCCGGAACCGGCATTATTCCCGCCTATCGAAACCGCGGCATCGGCAAAGCGATGTTTGATTTTATGATGTCTGACTTGATGAAAAACGGATTCGAACAAATTCTGCTCGAGGTCATCACGCACAATAAAACGGCGGTTCGGCTTTATCAAAAACTCGGATTCGAAACCACGCGGCGGCTGATCTTTTTCGAACAAAATAATTCTTTTGAGTTTGAACCGAAGATAAATTTTGATGTCCGCGAGATTTCTGCGCCCGATTGGCAATTGTTCGAAAGTTTTGCGGGCGGAAAAACTTCCTGGCAAAATTCGTTTGCGGCAATTAGCCTAACTTTACCGAAAAGACTTGTTTTAGGCGCATTTATTGATGAAAAATGTATCGGTTACGGAATAGTTTCACGCGGGGGAGCAGTCATTTCACAGCTCGCGGTCGCCAAAAATTACCGGCGCAACGGTGCGGGTTCGCTGATCCTGCGGGAAATGCAAACGCGGCTCGAAAAAAAGCTGCGGGTGAGCAATGTTGATGAAAAAATCACCAGCGCGGTCGAATTTCTTAAAAAGCTTGGATTTACGGAAACTTTAGTTCAGCTCGAAATGATAAAAACTTTGTAATCAGCGGAATTTCCGAAGTTTTATCAAGTCCGCAAATAAATTTATCGAATCGGTTCCCGCAAAATGATTTCGGCGGTCGTCCGCGCGATTTCCGCCGCGATCGGATTTGAATCTTTGAGCTGCGCGATCTGCCGTAAAGCCTCGCCGGTGCGCGATAAAAGCCGGACGAGATCGCCTTCTTCCGCCTTGGTGCGAAAAACCAATTCTTCCCAGCTCGTGCCGCTCGCCCAACTTTCCGCCGCCGCCGCCGCCGAGAGATTTATTTCCTCGGCAGGTTCGACGCCGTTTTTCCATTCGACGCCCGAAACTTCGTAAATGATGTTTTCAAACTCGGTGATCACATCGAGAATTTTATCCGAAAGATAAAGATCGCCGAAATTCCGGTCGGGATCAGCCGCGAGCGAAGCCATCAAAGCGGCGACGTGTTTTGGTTCGAGTTTTTCAAAAAGCTTGCGGCTCAACGCTTCACCGACCAGCAGCGGGCGATCGACGCGGACATCGGCGAGCCATTTTCCGCGTTCCGTCACTTTCTCGGACGGAAAATCGAGGTACCCGAAATGATGCAAAACTTTGGCGCGGTTTTCGAACGGAAGCCAGATCTCGTTTCTGAGAATATCGATGTCGCGCAATGTTCGTTCAAGAAATTCCGCATCGTCCCAGGTTTCCCACAAAAGCTGATGCGCACGCCGATTTTCGTCTTCATTCAAATTTTCAGGTAAGAGAATTTCGATCCGGCGATTGATAATTTCGATCGCTTCGTCGGAATGGCTTGTTTGTTCGGAAAGCTTCGGTTCGTCGAGCGGGAGATTTTTTCCCGCGTCAATATCTTCAAACGCCGTTTCGAGCGATTTTTCTTCGAGCTTGTAGGTTTTCTCAAAAACGCGACCGATGTGCGGCAGCGAAAGTGTTGCGCCCTGCCCGTCGTCGCGCATCGCCATCACTTTGTCGCCGAAAACGTTCAAGACCAAAAAGTAACGCTTACTGTTGCGGCTTTTCGTGACGATTCTGCCCTCGAGAACATTTTCCCGCAGCCAATTAACACGAACTTCGGCGCGCGTGTTCGGGAGTTTCGATTGCAGCCGAAGCCGCGCATTCGTCAAACGCTCAAAGCCGCGCGCCGAATCGATCGTCAACCCGAATTCGTTGCCGTCGAGTTTTTTCTGCAAAGATTCCCGCCGTTTTTCGAGTTGTTTTTCGAGCCTTGCGACCTGCGCGGCGGTTTCCCGAAAGGCAAAACTTTTTTCGGCGATCTCGCGAACCTGCGCAAAACTTCCGAATGCATCGAGCAAGTTCAAAAGCGAAGTGTAAGTTGCGCGAAACTGGCTGTTAAGAGCGTCAGGCGCCGATTTCAAAAGCTCGGCGATCTTCGGCGGATTTTGAAAATTGCTCGGAGCGAGCACGACAAAACCGACATTATCCTTGCCGCGCCTGCCCGCGCGTCCGGTCATTTGCTGGAGTTCCGAGGCTTGAAGGCTGCGCCAGCCGTCGTTGCCGCGCGTGTCGGCGTTTGAAATAACGACCGTTCGCGCCGGAAAATCAACGCCCGCCGCGACCGTGCTGGTGGCAAAGATCGCGTCTAAAAGTCCGGCGGACATCATCTTTTCGATCAAAAGCTTCCACGCCGGAATATGCCCCGCGTGATGCGCCGCAACTCCCGCGCGAAGCACAATCTTGCGGTGTTTGTGCGTTTTAATTTCAGGATTTTCGAGCAGATATTCCTGAAAGATCTCGTTGCGCCGCAGTTCTTTTTCAGCGTTCGTCTTGTTCAAACGGTCGGCGGCAACTTCCAATGCCGCTTCATCGCAGCGGCGTCTGGTCGGCATAAAAATGATCGCCGGCAATAGATTGTAGCCTCTCAAAGCGGAAATCAGTTTTGGCGGCGGAATTTCGGGCAGTTTGAATTTCATCGAAATAAGTTTAACGCAAAGGCGCAGAGACGCGAAGACGCAAAGGTTTTATTTAGAAGCATTTTCGTAGATAATTGAAAAATGAATGAAACACTTTCGCGTTGGCACGAGTTTGTTAAAACCGGAAATCCCGAAATTTTAGATGAAATTTTAGCCAAAACGGTGAAATTTCACTCTCCTTTTGTCTGGAAACCGAAAGAGGGCAAAGCCATGACGATCAGGATTTTAACGACCGTCACTCAAGTTTTTGAAGATTTCCGGTATGTCCGTGAAATCTTCGGCGAACAAAATTTCGCGCTCGAATTCGAAGCCCGCATCGGCGAATTGACGCTGCGCGGCGTTGATTTGATTCAAATTGGCGATGATGGCAAAATCATCGATTTTGAAGTGATGGTTCGTCCCGCCAACGCGCTCCAAGCTTTGGGTTTGGAAATGGGCAATCGGCTTGCCCCGGTCTAGGGTCTAGAGTCCAGAGTCCAGAGTCCAGAGTCCGTAGTCCAGAGTCAGGGCTTAACTTAAGACTTTGGACTTCGGACTCTGAACTTACGACTTTACCGATACGCTGCCGGAACGGGCATGTCGCCGGTGGCGCCGAAATGCCGGATGACGTACGAATTCGTCGAACTCTTAAAGACATACCAGTTGCCTTCAGCGGGTCGGAAAACGCCGAAATCGGTTTTGCCGTCGCGGTCGAAATCGCCCGGCACTGGAATGTCGGTCGCAATTCCCCATTGGAGAATTTTGAATTCGCCGTTCGAGCTTAAATTAACGTACCAAACGCCGGTTGACGGGCGGAAAATCGTGTAATCCGCTTGTTTGTCGCCGTCGAAATCACCGACGAGCGGCGTGTCGCCGTTGGTGCCGAATTGATACGAACGATAATCGCCGTCGCTGCTTTGCTGAACATACCAAACGCCGGTCGAACCGCGCCAAATGCAGATATCGGTTTTTCCGTCGCCATCGTAATCGGCGGCGAGCGGTGTGTCGCCGTTCAAGCCGAATTGCCGGAAATCATAACCACCGTCGGAAGAACGCCAGATATACCAAACGCCGGTTGCGCCGCGCCAAACCGCAAGGTCGGTTTTTCCGTCGCCTTCAA
>CADEFG010000158.1:0-2706 GCA_902826505.1 uncultured Acidobacteriota bacterium | reverse complement strand
CCCGTTCGAGCTTTGCCAGATGTACCAAACGCCGCCGCGATAAACCGCGTAATCGGTTTTCTTGTCGCCGTCGTAGTTTCCGGGAACCGCCACATCGCCAAACGATTCGCCGCCGAATTGAAGCGCGTTATAGGAATTATCGCCCGAACGCTGAACGTGCCAAACGCCGCTCGACGGTCGCCAGACGGCAATATCGCTGATTCCGTCGCCGTCAAAATCCGACGGCTGAACCTGCAAAGTTCCCGTAAAATCAGCTCCGGTTTGATTCGTGCTGAGATTAAAATAAGTTCGCTTTTGCGGCGAAAACGTGTAATCCTGCTTGGTAACACGAAGAACATAATGATTGAAAGTTGCGATGTTCGAAAGCGTGTAATTGCCGTTCGCATCAGTTGTTGCGGTCGCGACGACGGTTGTTTCCGTCGCAAAATCTTTCAGCTCGACGGTCGCGCCTTCGACCCCGACGCTGTTGCGGTCAACGGCTCTGCCGGAAATCGAAACCGGCACTGAAGCGGTGACGGTGATCGTGATCTCGGTCGTCACTTGCACGGGACCGGCATCGCGGACGATCGCCGTCAAAACATAGGTTCCCGGTAAAGCCGGTTGCCAGAGCGTATTGATCGTATTCGCGGTCGTTTGCGCAATGGTCACTGCACTGCTTCCGTTATTGGCAATGACGCTTAGACGACCGACATTATTGTCGGGATCGTTCGCCGCAACATTTAGCGGGATCGGCTGTGAAATCGAATATGTTCCGCCGTTCGCCGGGCTGATAAATTGCGGCGACGGCGACTGGTTCGGCTCCGATGCGACAAAATCAATGCCCGTGATATTGCTCGTGACATTTGTAAACGAACGCGAAACCGGCGTAAAACTGATCGTATTGGCAGGCTGCGGCGTAATGTGATAATTGCTGCCGCCCGGTAGATTCGTAAAAGCGAAATTACCATTTAAATCGGTTGGCACCGAATCGGCGATTGCGCCCGCGACATAAACCTCGACGCCCGCGACGCCGTTTCCGGCTTGATTTGTGATTCTTCCCGACAAGCTGACCGCCGGAAGAATGACCGAAACCCTCACCGAATCCGACTCGGCAACGGCGTTCGTGCTGTCGGTCGCGCGGGCAAAATACGTGTAATCGCCGACCCCGACACCGTTTATTTGATGTTCGAACGGCGCGGTCGTATCGGTTGCCAAAACTACCGCTGAACCGTTCAGATTGCGGCGGTAAAATTCCACCCGGCTGATCGAACCCGCACCGCTCGAAGCATTTGCCGCGAGATTGATCGTCGCGGGTGATGAAAAGATTTGTCCCGCGGTCGGGCTCGTCATGGCGACACTTATCTGGGTTTGCGCCGTCGCGATAAAGTTTTGATTTGTCCACTCGATATAACCCAAATAAGCGATATTTTTGGTCGGCGGATCAAAAGTAAAATTATTCAATGTCGGCGTGATGATTATCCCGTCGTTCGGCGTTGTGCCAAGTCCCGTAAAAAGATAACTTCCGCTGCTGTCGGTGGTCACTTGAGCCGTAATATTCGGGTTTGTCGGACTGGTCAGATTTAAGCTGACACCGCTGACGCCATTTCCCGTAATACTGTCCGTGATTTGTCCGGAAATTCGATGATTGATCGGATTGACCGTGATATTGACCGGTACCGAAGTCGCCTGTTGGTTGGTTTGGGTAAAAGCCTTCGCGGTTAATGTGTAATTTCCGACGTTGCTTACGCGCCAGACGGTCGTCCATGGATTTCCCGCCATTCCGCCGACCAGATTATTATTCTGATCGCGGATTTCAACCCTTGTAACCGACGATGAAACCGTTACGCCGAGCGGAATATAATCGCCTTCGGTAAAGGTTTGCCCGTCTGCCGGAGTATTGATGGAAACATTCGCCCCGGTCGGATCGACGACAAAAACGTGGACGACGTTTTGCGTTTGCCCGCGCAATCCGTGACTGTCGACCGGAAAAGCATAAAGCGCATAAGTTCCGACCGGAACGTTTGTCCACGTAAATTCATACGGCGCGGTCGAATCGACACCCAAAGGAATATTTCCCGTCGCCGAGTTGTAAGCGGCAAATTCGACCCGGGCTATCGCATCGCCGTCCGCATCGGTCGCGTTTGCCTGAATCGTGATCGACGCGGGCGCGTTGAACTGCGTGCCGTGTGCCGGACTCGTGATCGTCGCTTCGGGCGCGTGATTTCTGAGAATCGTAAAGTCGCCCGATTGATTTGCGCCGAGATTATTGAAAACGATGCTTTGCGGATCGGTTTCATAACCGATTTTCCTGACCGTGACCGTGTAATTTCCGCCTGCCGGAAGACTTCCGAAATAAAATTGTCCGCCTGTGTAAGAAAGATTGACGATCCGGCTGACCGTTCCCGTGAGCGTCACGACGACCGGATTGTAATCAAGGTTAAAACCCGTATTTTGATCTGTCACGGTTCCGCTGATATTGTAAAAAATTCCGTTTTCATCGGCGGTCGCGACTTTCATGACAAAAGCGTCTTTGGTCGAACTGGCATCCGAGGCTTCGCCGCCGCGATTCGTCTGAAAAGCATTCGGCGTGACGAGCGCGTTGACCGTATGACCGGTCAAATATGCGTTGTTTCCGGCGTCAACCGCCAGATCGTAGGCGCCGCCCTGTCCGAGAAGCGTCGAAAAAACGAGCCCGTTTGCGTCCGGATTAAAGCGCGTCAGAAAGAT
>CADEFG010000157.1 GCA_902826505.1 uncultured Acidobacteriota bacterium | reverse complement strand
AACTCTCTATTTTATCGAAAGAGAGTTTTCGTTCCACTTTTATTAGACCACCTCAGTTAAGTCCTTTATTTAGCATCGCCGCAAAATGCAATTTGTGTCATAAGTCGTCTCATAACTAAAATCCCAAAAAGGTATGACTTTTGAAACAGTTTTTGACAAATGATAAAACTCTTTAAGAAACAATTATTTTTCAGTCACAAGACAAAGATTCTTTCTTAAATTACAAAAATTTATTTCCCTTCACGAATTTGTTAAGCTAAACAAATGCGGAACTGACAAATTTCAAGGAGGGTTTTCATGAAAATAACAAAATATATTCATTCGTGTCTGACGATCGAAAAAGGTCTTGATCGGATACTTTTCGATCCCGGGATTTTTAGTTTTGTCGAGGGAAAAGTTAAACCCGCGCAGTTTCAGAACATTCGCGCCGTCGTGCTGACGCATTACCATCCCGACCATGTGGACGAGGAATCACTCAGGGAAATCGTCAAAAACAACCCGAACGCGGTCGTTCTGGCGAACCGGCAGATCGTTGCGAAGCTCGCCGCAAAAGAGATCAAAGCCGAAGTCTTTGAAACGGATAAATACGTCATCGGCAGTTTTGTGCTGAAGGCTTTCGACGCGCCGCACGAGCGGATTTTGGCGGACGAGATTCCGCAAAATACGGCTTACACGGTTGATGATAATATCCTGCATCCGGGCGACAGTTTAAGTAAAAATCTCTATGAATTAAAAGGCACGCCGATTCTTTGTTTGCCGGTGATGGCGCCGTGGGAAACGGAACTCCAGACGTTTGAATTTGCCCGCCGGCTCGCGCCGCAATACGTGATTCCGATTCACGACGGTTATGCCAAAGACTTCTTTTTGCAGGGTTCGTATCAACGGTTTCAAAAATTTCTCGGCAAAGAAGGTATCAAATTTGAGTGGATGAACGCGGCGGGCGATTTTTTTGAAGTATGAAGGATGAATCAAAACATTTTTTCAGCCTTCATACTTTTGCCGCGACTTCTCAAAATTCCTTGACTTGCGGTTGTAAACAGAGTAAAAAAGATTCGCATCTTTTATTAACCAAAGGAGTTTCCCAATGAAAAATAATCTGCGAACTATATTTAGACTGACCGCTTTTTGCCTTGTCTTTGGCTGCGGAGTTTCGGCGTTCGGTCAAATAAAGACGGGCGGCTACAAATCGGCTTCGATCAGCGATGCGGGCGTCAGAGCCGCCGCAGATTTCGCCGTCGCACAGAAAGCCTCGGAAATGGAACAGGAATTGACGCTCGAAGGCATCATCAAAGCCGAAACGCAAATCGTTGCGGGAATGAATTATCGCCTTTGTCTGCATCTTTATATTCCTTCGAAAGACGAAGAAACCGACGGCGTCACGCTTTACGTCAAAGCGGTTATTTATAAGAATCTGAAAGGCGAGCATTCGATCACGAGTTGGGAAGAAGAAGACTGCGCGGAGAAATAAAATATGTACGACGACGAACCAAAATTCAAAGGCGCGGGCGGCACGCCGGGCGGTTTTATCCAGTTTTTTATCGGTTTGGCGATGGCGGTCGCGGGCGGTTATCTGCTCACGAATCAAGTCGTCGTGACGAGCAGTTTCTGGACGATGTGGGGCTATAACACATTCGGTTTATCGCTTTTGCCGCTGATCTTCGGGATCGGCATCTTGTTTTTTAACGGAAAATCGATCATCGGCTGGATTCTGCTTTTTGCCGGTGTCGTCATCATCCTGACAGGAATTTTGATGAATCTGCAGATCTATTTTCAGCCGACCAGTCTTTTCAATACGGTTTTAATGCTGGTTCTGCTTGCCGGCGGCATCGGACTCGTCGCGCGGGCGATCGTCGCTCATAAATCTTAAACTCAGCGGTGCCGAAAACCCACAAAAAGGTTTTTTCACCGAAGAATTTTTCTTGATTTTTTTCGTCGAATTTATAAAAATGGTCAAAGCAACTCAGCAAACACAGTCTGCACCAAAAGATTGATTTTCTTTTTCAGGGAGGATTTTTATGAAACGCTCGATCCGGTCTTTGCTCTTCATTTTGCTCTGTTCAGCTTTTATCGCTGAAGCGCAAACAACTGCCAATAATAATCTTAATAGCGCCGAAACTTTTTTCAACAGCGGTGTGACAAAATCTCTCGCCATGGATTACGACGGTTCGATCCTTGATTTAACAAAAGCGATCGAACTCAAACCCGATTATTATTTCGCCTTTACCGAACGCGGGATTTCAAAAGCTAAAAAAAATGATCTTCAGGGCGCGATCGCCGATCTGACCAAAGCCATCGAACTCAATCCGAAAGTAATCAAGCCCTATCGTTTTCGCGGTTTTATCCGGTTGAGGTTGAACGATTTCGAGACGGCTTTGAGTGATTTTAATAAAGTTCTCGAAATAAATCCGCGCTCGTTTCAAGCCTATAACGACCGCGGAATTCTGCGGGCGAAACAAAAGGATTTCGAAGGCGCGATCGCCGAATTTACAAAAGCCCTCGAAATAAATCCGAAATCATCGCTCGCTTATGTATATCGCGGCAATGCGCTCGTCGAATTGAAAGACTTTGAAGGCGCGATCGCCAATTTCACTCGAACGATCGAATTAAACCCGCGTTCGGCGCAAGCCTATTTCGGTCGCGCGTATGCCCGCCGCGATAACGACTTGGACGCGACGATCGCGGATTATACGAAATCCATCGAATTCGACAGCAAAAGACCGATGACCTATTCCAATCGCGGTTTGGCGCAATTTAAGAAAAAGAATTATAACGAAGCGCTTGCCGATTTTAACAAAGCGATCGAACTCGATCCGAATTACGGGCAAGCCTATCTGAACCGCGCCTGCGTTTACCGCGAGCTCGGGAAAATCGAATTGGCGGAAGCCGACGAAAAAAAAGGGGCGAGTCTCAAATCCAAAAATCCGCTGCAAGTTTTGACCGAAGATAACCAATAACCAATTATTAATTTGCACGGCAAACAGGCGAATTTTTTTTTCGCCTGTTTTTGTTTTTTTGCGGAAATTTTTTAAATTATTTTGCAAGCCGGAATTATTTGAACCGTTCTAAACACAAATCTTTGAGGAGGGATTTAGTGTTATGAAAACGAACATTTTGAAGTTTGTGTTAATTACAATCGGTCTTGTCTTGTTTGCCGCCGCGCTCTATCATTATCGCCCGGTTTCAAACAATTTTACGCGCGTCACGGTCGTCGGCGAATCGCTTTCGGAAGTGCCGCCCGACACGGCGATCGTGTCGTTCTCGGTCGTCACGAAAAACGCCCAAGCCGTCACGGCGCAAACCGAAAACGCACGGAAAATCGAAGGCGTGCTGAAAGCTTTGCAAACTTTGGCGGGCGGCGCGAAACAGGAAGTCAAAACCAGTAATTACAATTTAACTCCGGAACAGGATTATTCCGGCAACGGAATGCCCAAAATCGTCGGCTACGAAGCGCGCAATACGATTACGGTGACGACCGATAATTTGGATCAGGTCGGCGGGTTGATCGACGCGGCGACCAGAGCGGGCGCGAACAGCGTCGAGGGAATTTCGTTCGTCCTGCGCGATGACAGCACCAAACGCGGCGACGCGCTCGGGACGGCGACCAAACAGGCAATGGCAAAAGCCGAAGCGATCGCCCTTAATCTGGGCGGGAAAATCGTCCGCGTCGTCGAAACCGTCGAGGGCGGCTCGACCCCGACCCCGATCGTTTATTCAAATGCCTCGACAGTTGCCAATTCAACCGCAAAACCCGAGTATAAAACCCAAATTCAGGCAGGCTCGCTCAACGTCCGCGGGCAAGTCACGCTCGTCGTCGAAATCGACGCGCGGCGGTAGTTTGTAATTGCCATGTAATTGCGGGAAAATAGGCGAGTATTTTAACTCGTCTATTTTTTTGTCAGAACCGTCTGCGGTAGCGGATGGTTAAATTCGATAATTGAAAAAACTGCTGATGTCTGAAACGTAAAATTAAACCATCCGCTACCGCCGATGGTTCTGACTACGAATTATGAAAATTAAATACTTGGCTCTTTTATTGTTGATTCTCGGTTCGATTGTTGCTCTGCACGCGCAAACCGCGCAGCCGCAAACCGAACTTGCCAAATATATTCAGGAAAATTACACCAAACGCGAGGTGATGATCCCGATGCGCGACGGCGTTAAACTTTTTACTTCCATTTATGAACCGAAGGATAAATCGGTGAAGTATCCGATCCTGCTCAATCGCACGCCTTACACGGTCGGTCCCTACGGCGCGGATAAATTTCGCGGGAGTTTGGGACCATCGGAGCTTTATGCGCGTGAAGGTTATATTTTCGCAAATCAGGATGTGCGCGGAAAAACGATGTCCGAAGGCGAATTCGAGGACGTGCGCCCCGATATCGACAACAAAACGCCGAAAGACATCGACGAATCGACCGATACCTACGACACGATCGACTGGCTCATTAAAAACGTCGCGAACAATAACGGACGCGTCGGAACTTACGGCATTTCGTATCCGGGTTTTTACACTTCCGCCGGTTCGATCGATTCGCATCCGGCACTCAAGGCGTGTTCGCCGCAAGCCCCGATCGGCGACTGGTATGCGGGTGATGATATGCACCACAACGGCGCTTTATTTCTGGCGCAGAATTTCTCGTTCTTCAGAGGTTTCGGTCAATATCGCCCGACGCCGAACTTTGATTTTGCATATATCAAACAGTGGAAAGGTCGTCAGACGGCGGACGGCTATGATTTCTTTCTGGCGCTCGGCGGCTTAAAGGAAGTTGCCGATTATTACCAAACCGCGCTCGGCACGCGGATCAAATTTTGGGACGATATGATGGCGCATCCAAATTACGATCAATTCTGGAAAGACCGCAACATTTTGCCGCGCCTTAAAAATATCAAATGCGCGACGATGACCGTCGGCGGCTGGTATGACAACGAAGATCTTTACGGCGCACTGAATACCTATCAACATATCGAAAAACAAAATCCGGGAATTTTTAATGTCCTCGTCGTCGGACCATGGGATCACGGCGGCTGGTCGCGAAACGACGGCGATTGGCTCGGGACGGCTTATTTCGGACAGAAAACCGGGAAATATTACCGCGAACAGCTCGAACTTCCCTTTTTCAACCATTTTTTAAAGGATAAAGGCGATATTTCGCGCCTCAAGGAAGTAAATCTCTTTGACACCGGCGCGCACGAATGGAAAGCGTTCAACGAATATAATCCGACCGTCGGGACGGACACCGCGCTTTATCTGACGGCAAACGGCGGTTTAACATTTTCGCCGGACGCTTTAAAAGGCGACGGCGGATTTAACGAATACGTTTCCGACCCGCTGAAACCTGTTCCGTACACGCAGAAGATCACCGCGAATTACCCGCGTGATTTTATGACCGAAGACCAGCGTTTCGTTTCCGGCAGACCCGACGTGCTGGTTTATCAGACCGAACCCTTGACCGAAGATGTAACGATCGCCGGCGACATCAAACCGTATCTTTTTATCTCATCGAGCGGCACGGATTCAGATTTCGTCGTCAAATTGATCGACGTTTTCCCCGACGATTACAACTATCCGGAAACCGGCAGCAAATTACCGAACGGTCAGCCCGAACGCCTCCGCCCGCCCGAAAATTCGGCGTGGTCGGTCTTTCAGCCCGGCGGTTATCAAATGCTCCTTCGCGGCGAACCGTTTCCGGCGCGGTTTAGAAATTCGTTTGAGAAACCCGAACCGCTCAAACCGAATGAGGTGGCGAAAATCGAATATACAATGCCGGGCGTCGCGCACACGTTTAAGAAAGGTCATCGGATCATGATCCAGATCCAAAGCACCTGGTTTCCGCTCGTTGCGCGAAATCCGCAAAAATTTATGGAAAACTACAAAACGGCGACCCAAGCCGATTTCCAAAAAGCGACGGAACGCGTTTATTACGGCGGCAAAAACGGTTCGATGATCGTTTTGCCGGTTATCAAAAAATAACATTCTTTTTGACAACAGATTGCACAAATTTCACAGATCATTTTATTGTTTTTATCAAAATGTTTAAAAAATCCGTGTAATCCGTGTAATCTGTTGTCAAAAACAACCGCCATTTGAACTCTGAAGCGTTTCAAAGGATAATCTCAAAATGAATAAAATCCAGTTTGTTTTGTTGATTTCCGTTTTATTTATCGTTTCCGCATGTTTCAAAACGCCGTCGGCAAACACGACGCGAAGTTCACGAACGCCCGAACAAACCACGCCGACCGCCGAAAAATCCGTCCAGCCGTCGCCTTCGGCGCAAACCAGTCCGGCAAAAAGCGGAAATTACGAGCAAGCCTTAAACGATTACAACGCCAAAAATTACGACAAAGCCGAAACGGGTTTCAAGGAAGTTTTAGCCGCCGAACCGAACCACGCCAACGCGCATTATTATCTCGGCAATATTTATTACAACCGCAAGGAATACGAAACCTCGCTGCCGCATTTCGAACAAGCCGTCAAGAGTGATTATAAATCCGTCGAAAAGCTGATGGCTTTGGGCGAAAATCAGCGCGCCCTGAAGAAATTTGAATACGCGATCGTCCAATATCAAAAGGTCATCGGCTTTGAACCCAACAACGCCAATGCTTATTACGGGATGGGTTTGACCTACATCGGCTTGAACAATAAGATCGGCGCGCGCCAGCAATTGCAAAAACTCGAACCGCTCAACAAGGCGCTCGCCGATAAATTGTCAAAGGAAATCGATGCCGTAAAATAACTCAAATTTAATTGTTAGTTGTTTTGAATGGGCTTTGTAAATTTTTTGGGTTTAGTTTTTCTTTGACAAATCTGTTAATTTGTTAAAAAGACTTATTTTGCGAGGTTAAAATTTTATGCCTTCAACGGCGATCACATTCGGAATTTTACTTATTTTGGTCGGTCTCGGCGGATTCGGTTATGCGGCTTCGACGCTGCCGCCCGACACGCCCGTGACAAAGGTTTTGACGGCTTTGATTCCGGCGGTTTTGGGTTTGATCTTGGCGATTTTGGGTTTTCTGGCAAAGAGCAAAGAAAACTTGCGAAAACATCTGATGCACGCCGCAGTGATTGTCGGGTTGCTCGGTTTTTTGGCGACCGTTTCCAGCGTTCTCAAACTTCCGTCTCTTTTTAACGGTACTGCCGAACGCCCGGTCGCGGTTGTTTCGCAATTTTTAACGGCAATTATCTGTCTTGTTTTTGTGATTTTATGCGTAAAATCCTTTATTGATGCCCGCCGTTCCGGGGTAGTTTGATCTCGACCTGCAAACCGTTGCCGGTGTTTTTTGCCTGAATCGTGCCTTTATGCGCGAAAACGGCGCGTTGGGCGATCGCCAATCCGAGCCCGACACCGCCGGACTTTCTTTCCCGGGCTTCGCCGATGCGGTAAAACGGGCGAAACAGATTTTCAAGCTCGTCTTCGGGCACGCCGCCACCGTAATCTTTAATGTCGATCACCGCATCGCCGTTCAGATTTCGCAGCGAAACTTCGACCGCCGTTTTTTCCTCCGTGTAGCGCACCGCGTTTCGCAAAACATTCTCGACCGCGCTTCGCAAAAGATTTTCACTGCCTAAGAACCGACTGTCCTCGATTGCCGTAATGCGGACGGCTTTGTCCTTCGCCTGGGCTTCAAAATCTGCGTCCGCGACAATTTCCTCGACGACCTTTTTCAGATTGACTTTTTGTTTTTCGAGTTCCTGCGCGCCGCTTTCGAGCTTTGAAAGGATCAAAAGCCGCGAGATCATCTCGTTCAAACGATTCGATTCCTTTTCGATTCGTTCTAAATTCGGCTGAGTTTCCGGATTTGCCTTTTGTTTGGCGATTTCGAGCGCCACGTTCATCCGCGCGAGCGGCGAGCGCAGTTCGTGCGAAATATCCTGCGTCAGACGTTTTTCGGAAGTTACGAGCGATTCGATACGTTCCGCCATATCGTCGAAATCGCGGGCAAGCTGCGAAAGTTCGTCGCCGCCGCGACTGACCTTTTTACCGACGCGCGTTTGCAGCTCGCCGCTCGCGAATTTTTTCGTCGCCTGCCGGAGCTTGCCGACCGGCGAAGTCAGATACCGCGCCAAGCCGTAACAAACCAAGCCGCCCGTTAAAATCACGGCTAAAATACGTAAAATCCACGTATTGCGGTCAGTTGCGTTGAGCGGCTGAAGGCGTTTGAGCTGAATGATCATCACAAAATCGGTGGAATTATTGAGACGTATTTTTTTTGCCGCGTAGGTTTCGTCGGGAAGGCGGTCAAATTCCACCTGCTCGCTCTGAATCGCCTGGTCAAAAAGTTTTAATCCGTTTACCGGAAGCTCGTCGCCGGAAATCCGATTACGGTTTTGATTGTAAAAAGCGATCGCCGTCACACGATCGGAAGACTTTAATCGCCCGAGATATTCATCCAAGCCTTTTTGTCCTTCGTTTTGAAAGATCTGTCCGGCAGTTTGCACCTGAACATTAAAAGAATCGGCAAACAAAATGCGCCATTGCCGGACGATCGGCTCGTTTTGCGTTGACCAGCTGACAAAACTGAAAACCCCGATCAGCATCGCGATCGCAAACCAGAACCATAAAAATATTTTTAAGAAAAGACTCATTTCGAATTTGGATTTTGGATTTTGGATTTGGTCTCAAAAAGCTGTTTGGTCTGAAAAAGCCGATTGAAATTGTTTATTGTTTTCCGACAATCAATGCAAACAATCCAAAATCCAAAATTTAAATAACCGTATAAATATAACCGACCGAGCGAATTGTTTTGATCCGTTCGCTTTCGTCGCCGCGCAAACCGAGTTTTTTCCGCAGATTGCTGACGTGCATATCGAGACTCCGGTCAAACGGCGAAAGCCGACGGTCTAAAACGCGCTGGCTGAGATCTTCTTTTTTGACGATCTTTCCGGCTTGTTCCAGAAGCGCGACCAGCAAATCGAACTCGACGGCAGTTAAACCCAAATCTTCGCCGCCGATTTTCGCGGTTCGTCCGGTCAGCGAAACTTCGATGTCGTCAACCGTAAAATTCTCGGGCAACACCTGTTTTGTTTCATCAATGTCCTGAACGCGGCGAAGCACGGCGCG